>DASTFJ010000114.1:0-8022 GCA_035708745.1 Thermomicrobiales bacterium
GCCGTCGGCGAACACGAGGGGATGGTACCCATCGATCGTGCCATAGGTTTCCGCGATGCGCTCCGGGCTCCAACCGCTGACGGGCATACCAAGGGCGTCGCCGATGCCGAGTCCGAGTATCGAGCCGAGGGTGCGTTCCTGGGTGGCGCGTGCCGCCATATGCGTCTCCATGCGAGGGCCGAGCTGCCTGATAGGAGGATAGACGGAAATCAGCGCGCTGGCGCTGCAATAGACTGCGTGCATGATGGTTGACGATCCGGAATTGTCCAGGATCTGCGTGAGGAAGATGGGATGTCGGGAAATCTGCTCCTGGTCAATGGTCGGATCAAGACGATGGATCGATCGGCGCCGATTGCGGAGGCATTGGCGATTCGCGATGGCGTGGTCGTTGCAGTCGGATCGAATGCGGAGGCACGAGCGGCCGCGTCACCCCGAAGTGAGATGATCGATTTAGCCGGGCGAACAGCCACGCCGGGGCTGAATGACGCGCACGCGCACCCGATGATGCTGGGGTTGTCGCTGGACGACCTGGTTTTGAGTACGCCGCCGGTGCACAGGATCGACGAAATCGTCGGATTGGTCGATGCGGCAGCTCGAGGCCGAACCCCGGGAAAATGGATCGTCGGGCGAGGATATGACCAAGCTCGGTTGGACGATCAACGGCACCCGACGCGAGACGATCTAGATGCGGTGTCGCCCAATCATCCGGTGTTGTTGCTTCGCGCTTGCCATCACATCGGGGTTGCCAATTCGGTAGCACTGGCGCTGGCTGGAATCGATTCGAATACGCCTGACCCCGATGGCGGACAGATCGACCGGGATGCGCACGGCGTACCGACCGGGGTGGTGCGGGAGACGGCGCTAGGGCTGGTGCAGAATGCCATCGCCGAACCCGGGCAGGAGGAGCTGGAGCGGAATATCGAGCGCGGTCTGCGCGCCTTTCTGGCCGAAGGGGTGACCAGCACGGTCGAAGCCGGCATCGACCGGCCGGACGAGCTGCGTGCGTATCAGGCGCTCTGGCGGCGGGGCGATTTGCCGGTGCGTACCTATCTGATGATGATCATCGCGGACATGCTGGACGAGTTGATCGAGCTTGGGGTACAGACGGGCTTCGGGGATACCAAGTTGCGGATCGGACCAGCCAAGCTCTTCAGCGATGGCAGTATCGGCGGCCGAACGGCGCGGATGCGGAGGCCCTACCTTGGGCAGCCGGACAATGTCGGTCTCTGGATGCAGGATCCTGACGAGATGAAACGTCTCGTGCGGAAGGCGCATTCGGCGGGTTTTCAGGTGGGTATTCATGCGATCGGCGACGCGGCGATCGACCTGATTCTGGATGCGTACGAGGAAGCGCAGACCGCCGATCCGCGGCCGAACCCACGCCACCGAATCGAGCACTGCTCGATCGTCGATCTGGAAACGATCGATCGCATCGCGCGGCTCGGCGTGGTGCCGATCCCGGGAACTTCGTTCCTCTATTACTTTCGGGATGCGTATGTGCAGAATCTGGGTATGGAGCGCATCCGGCATACCTATGGCATGCGGTCGTTCGCCGATCGTGGGGTGATCGCGGCAGCAAGCACGGACACGCCGGTGGTTCCGCCAAGCGCGACGATCGGCATCCAGACGATGATGACCCGCACCGATATCGGCGGCGAAGCGGTTTGGCCGGACGAAGCGATTTCGCTCGATGAGGCTTTGCGCGCCTACACGGTGAATGGCGCGTATGCATCGTTCGAGGAAGGTATCAAAGGCACGCTGGCTCCAGGCATGATCGGCGATGTCGCTGTTTTCGAAACCGATCTGGATGACGTGCCGGCGGAGGAAATTGGGTCGGTGCGCGTCGATCACACGATCATTGATGGCAACGTCGTCTTTTCTCGCTGACACGAAGAAAGGATCCATTTCGTGCTTTCGCTCACCTATCTCGGCCATTCCGCTTTTCATCTGTCGGATGGAATGCATTCGGTGCTGGTCGATCCGTTTCTCACCGGAAATCCGGCAGCATCGGCCAAGGCATCGGATTTCGCTCCGGAAACGATTCTTCTGACGCATGCGCATAACGACCATATGGGCGATACCGTGCCGATCGCCAAGCGCGCGGGCAGTCATGTGGTGGCGCTGTTCGAGATCGCGAACTGGTTGCATGCGTCCGGCGTCGAAAAAACGACCGGCGGCAATATGGGCGGGACGATCGGATTCGAGGGCGGCACGGTGAAATTCACCCCGGCCTGGCACACGTCGTCGTATCAGGACGAGCATGGTGTGCATGCAGCGACACCACCGGCCGGGTTGGTGGTGCGGTTCGGGGGGAAGACGATCTATTTCGCCGGCGATACGTGCTTGTTCAGCGATATGAAGCTGATTGGCGAAGAGGGGCTGGACGTGGCGGTGATCCCAATCGGGGACGCGTTCACGATGGGCCCCACGGATGCGCAACGTGCAGTCGAGTTCCTGAATCCGAAGGTCGTCATACCCTGCCACTTCAATACGTTTCCCCTGATCGAGCAGGATGCCGATTTGTTCAAGCGAGAGACCGAGGAGCGGACCGGAGCGCGGGTCGAGCCGTTGAAACCGGGCGAATCGCTCGATCTGTCCGAGGTGTAGCGGTGCCCACGATCGAGGAAACGAACGCCGAGCTGAAGCGGACCGCGTTTCAAAAGAAGGGTGTGGTCAAGCTGAGCGCGAGCGAGGTGCTGGAGCTGGCCAAGTCGTATTTTCCCGAGCGCGGATATCGCGCGATGGTGACGGGCCGGCCGGGGTATCTGCTGGTCATGGGCGGAGCAGAAGGGTTGCTGCCCAGGGTGACCGGCGAAATCGCGGCACGGCAGAATGTGGGGAAACCTGGGACGACGCTGGTTACCGTCGATGCGGCCGGCGAGCGGTTGGGACCGGAAATGAAGGCGTTCCTCGCCTGGCTTCGGGCTGAGAGTAAAGCGAGGAACGCGGCTTCGGCGGGTTAAACCGACGTTTGCGGAATTTCGAATTGATCTCGCAACGGGTCTCTCTGGAGGCACTCGCTGCGGCGAGGAGATCCTTCCTTCGTCAGGATGACAACCTAGGGTGCCTCAAATTGATTTCAAGTCGATTTTAATCGCCCTGTTTCCAGGAGACGCCCATGCGGGCGTTGGTGCCGCCATCGACATAGAGCGTCTGGCCGGTAATGAAATCGGCGTTGTCGGAGAGGAAGAAGACGGCGGGCCTGCCGATGTCGTCGGGGAGGCCGACGCGGCCCCAAGGCACCATGGTGCCACCGAACTCGCGGTTGTAACCCGGCATATCGAAATAACGTGGCACCTCGATGAGTCCGGGCGCGAGGCAATTGACCCGGATGTGTTTTTCGGCGAGCTCGATCGCAAGTGTGCGCGTGAAGGCGACGATGGCGCCCTTGGTCGCAGCGTAGGCAACATGATTGGGGGCGCCGCCACCGCCGTGCACAGAGGAGATATTCAGGATCGCTCCCCCGCCTTGCTCGTCCATATAGCGTGCGGCGCGCTGGGCGCAGAAAAAGTAGCTGCGAATGTTGATCTCGAATTGCTCGTCGAAGAGCGCCTGATCGGTATCGAAAAAGTTGACTGCGCGGGTGACGCCCGAGTTGTTGACCAACGCATCGAGCCCGCCCAAAAATTCGTGGGCTTCTTCGACCACGCGGAAACAGGTATCGACCGACCGGAGATTGCCGCCGATCGCAATTGCGCGGGCACCCAGTTTTTCGCATTCGGCGACGGTTTCATCGGCGCCGGCGTGACTACTGGCAAAGTGGACCGCGACGTCGTAGCCGGCGCGCGCCAGCTCGATGGCGATGCCTTGCCCGATGCCCAATCCTGCTCCGGTCACCAGCGCTCGGCGTCGCGTCTGGCCGTTCATTGCCACATTCGTCTCCTTCGATGGCGCCCGCGGGCGTCAATGAATTGATTGCATCGGGCCGATAGTCGACGCGTATTATCTCCCACGGCGCGTGTGCGCCGAGACCTGTATCGAGATTTCGGTGACGCGCTTTTGGCCAACGCCACCAATGCACGTGGTTCGCGACCCCGAGGCAGGGAAACGGTCGGGGAATCGGTTTTGCTGATGGACGGGCGTGCGGCGACCGGCTATGGATCGAGGTGAGGACCGAGCGAACCCTGGCCGCCGGGCGTGACATCGATATCGAACCGGTTACCTTTGAACGGCAGCCCGGTCCAAACGATATGGCGACCGCTCGCAATTGGAGTTACCTGCAGCGCGTCGTGATCGGCGGCGAGTCCGGCCAACTCGGCGAGCAGCATGATCGTAGCGCCGGCGGCCCACGCCTGCGGGGAGCATGCCACGGGGAAATCGACCGGAAACGGTGTCATGCCTCGATCCCAGCCACCGAAGAGCTCCGGCAGCCGGTAATCCTCGAACCAATTCGTCGCATCGAGCAGACCATCCGCCAACTTGGCGGCGTCGCTCTCCCGCCCATAGCGCCGGAATCCAGCAGCAATCAGCGCGGTGTCGTGCGGCCAGACCGAACCGGTGTGATAGCCGATGGGGTTATACCCCGACATCGAGGACGCAAGGGTGCGGATTCCCCAGCCGGAAAAAGAATCGGGCGCCATCAAGCGGTCGACAACGCGTTCGCCAAATTCCTGATCGGGCAGGCCGGTCCACAGGAGCTGTCCCTGGTTCGAGGCAATACCGTCGACCTGGCGTTTCTTTCCATCGAGCGCCATGGCATAGGATTGCTCCGCCGGCATCCAGAATGCGGCCTGGGTTCGGATCTTGAGGTCGCGCGCCTCGACTTTCAACGCGGATGCCTCGTCCGTTTGTCCGATCGATGCATACAGCTCAGCCATGGCGAGCTTGGCCGCATAGACGTAGCCCTGCACTTCGACCAGTGCAATTGGTGGCTCGGCAAGACGTCCATCGGCAAAACGAATGGCGTCCCATGAATCTTTCCACCCCTGGTTGGCCAGTCCGTGTCGCGATCGCGTTTGGTATTCGACGAACCCGTCGCCATCGCGATCGCCGAAGGTGTCGATCCAGCGTAGCGCTCGTTGGGCCACCGGAAGCAGCTCCTGGACCAACGCCGTGTCGCCAGTCCAGCGATAGGTGGCGGCAAACAGAATGAGCCAGAGCGGAGTGGCATCCACGGTTCCGTAATAGCGCGCGTGCGGAACGGTATTCGACTCGGACAATGCGCCGAAGCGAATTTCGTGCGGCATCTTGCCTGGCTCGGCATCGCGAAAATCGTTCGATCGTACGGCCTGGTATGCGGCGAGCGTACGCAGGGTGCCGATGGCGAAGCGCGGGGCGATGGGCAGAATCTGCAAGCTCGAAATGATGGCATCGCGGCCGAAGATGGCCATATACCACGGAACCCCGGCGGCGAGAATCGCGTGCCCGCTGCTCAGGGCCAGCTCGAGCGTGACCAGATCGTGAATGGACTGGTTATACGCCCTGAGCAATGTGTGGTCATCTGTTTGCAACCGGGGTACGTCGTGAAACCATTCGGTGAGCGGTACTTCCCCGCGGGTTCTTGCCCAGATCGCCGGCACGGGCAACGCCGTCTCCAACGGCGGCAGCGTCCAATCGACTGTCACCTCGAGGGTCCAGTTTTGGTCTGGGGCGAGCCGGACTCTAAAGGCGGCGAGCTCCGGAGTCATCGTGTCGGGTGGTCGAGAAAAGCCGACCGATGTCATCCGCCGATGTTTGGACGAGTGGCTGGCGAAGACCATTCGACCATTCTCGATGCGGCGGGTGGACCGCGGCGGCGGGGTATCGAGCAGGAACGAGCGCACTTCGAACATATCAGCAAAATCGGCATCGACTTCCAGCGTCACCTGAAGCTCGACGGTCTCAGCGCCGTGGTTTTGCAGCTCGATGGTTTCCGTGAAATCCGGGCCGAGTCTGCGATGCCGGATGAGACTGAGGGATTGGTTTGGAATCGAGTCGAGACCAACATTGGTCGCGTAGATCTGGGCAGCCTCGAATCCGACCGATCCGGATCGCAGGAGTACGGGAGCAGTGTTATTCAAACGAAGGGCATAGGATGAGAGGAACCGAGTGTCCGCGACGAACAAACCCCGATCGATGGATTGCGTGATATCGCCGAGCCGGTCGGTAACGATGAAGGAATATCCGGTAACGGTGGTGAGGTTGTCGCGCGTCATTCGTGACCGCTTTCGCTCTCTCCGGCCGATGCCGCGCTCGACGCCACCGGTGGTGTGAGGGAACGATTAGCGGAGGAGCGCGATGCGTTTTGGATGGCGGTCATGTATGCCGCTTCGTACCCATCGGCCATGGTGGCCGGTGAAAAGAGCCGCTCGGCGCGCGCTCGACAGGCTCGACGATCGAGCTCTTTTACCCTGGGAATGGCGCTGGCCATATCGTAGACCGTGTCGCAAACGAATCCGGTGACGCCGTCTTCCAGAACCTCTTCCGCCGATCCCGCGCGGAAGGCAATCACGGGCGTGCCAGTCGCCAGCGATTCGGCCATCGTCAGACCAAATGGTTCCGGCCAGTCGATGGGAAAGAGATATGCATAGGCTCCGCCGAGCAACGCGTCTTTTTCGCGCTCGTCGATCTCCCCAATGAATTCGACGAGGGATGGTTGCGCTTCGATCAAGGGCGCAATCGCATAGTCGTAGTACTCCTGATCGACATGATCGACTTTGGCCGCCATCACCAGTTTCATACCGACATCGCGCGCCAGCTCGATCGCACGGTCGGGTCGCTTTTCTGGACTGATACGGCCGAGAAACACCAGATAATCTCCCGGGTCGGGTCGGAAGTGAAAGTGATCGACGTCGACCCCGTTATACACGACGTTCATCCAGTTCACGCCCGGAAGCGACGACCGCTGGTCGTGGCTGATGGGGACCAGCGGAAGCGCGGGGAAGGCGCGATAGACGCGACGCACCTCGGGGAGATCCAACCGTCCATGAGTGGTGGTAATGGTTGGGGTCGGAGAGAGATCGGCTACGGGAAACGCAAGGTAATCGAGGTGATTATGGATGACGTCGAATCGGCCTGCCTGCCGGTAGACGGTGGCGAGCTCGGTCACGATATGGGCGATGGGGTCGCTTCCGTCGAGATCGAGCCTCAGTCCGCGTTCGCTACAGGGAACGAGCTCCGCGCTGGTTTGGGAGTCGCCGCTGGCGAACAGGGTGACCTCGTGACCGCGCCGTACCAGCTCTTCGGTCAACAGTGAGACGACCCGTTCGGTTCCGCCGTACATCAGCGGAGGAACGGCCTCCATTAGCGGAGCCATCATCGCAATTCGCAAGCGATCCATTGGTGTTCCGATCATTTCTATGGTATCGGGGGCGGTTTTCAGGTCATTCAGGTGCGGCTCGACGGGGAGACGGAAGGAAGCGTGAGGATGCCTTCCGCTCTATGCCCGGGGGCAAATATTCGCGGCCCGGCACGCACATGGCTGGCTCAGTCGTCCTCCGCCGGACCTACTTCGAGTCTATCAGCGGGGTGTAGTGGGGCTGAGATTTGAGTTGGACCGGACCGACTTCTTCACCAAGTGCCCATGTCGCGGCGTTTTCGTTTGCGGTCGTCCTGGCAAGCGGGTCATCGGTATACTCGGAGTGGTGCGATCGAGTGTCGAGCCGTCGCCCATTGCGCCCCAGTAGCTCAGTGGATAGAGCATTCGCCTTCTAAGCGAAATGTCGCAGGTTCGATCCCTGCCTGGGGTACCGGCACCAGGAGCCTCAACGTTCCAGCGTCACATTGCCCTCTGTGGACTTTCACGTTCGAGATTTTCAGGCGAACGGGTTTTCGATGGGCCAGGCGGAGGCTCATTGCGCCCGCTGGACCCTGGTGGAGACGCACTGGCGATGAATGGCAACGTGGTCTGGACCCGGCCGCTCACAGAACCGGGCTCGCCCATTGTCAGAGCCAGGAGATCTCATGAGTCAATGCTTTGGCGTTGCGTCGCATGAGCATTGTCAGATCTCAAACGCGAGAGGCTGATGGACCAACCGAAGCCTGCAGTGGAGGAGGCCATCCGGGAATCGAATCCAGGCATCATCCTCCTGAATCTGCACTGCG
>DASTFJ010000115.1:0-6974 GCA_035708745.1 Thermomicrobiales bacterium
TTACAGGCTAAGAATGGCGATGTTGAGGTAAATCCGTCTTTTCGAGTTGGCTGCAGGAGTTTCGCTGACGACTGACTACTCGTCATGCCCTGCGCCCCAGGCGTTATCGACCTGGCGGAGGATGCCGAGCTCGCCGATGTGATAGGCGTTGTGGTCGGTCACGATCAGGATTTCGCGCAGGATGGTGTGATCGGCGCTGCTGGGAACGGGGGCGGTGAGGTCGGTGGCGGGGTTTTCGACGATGGCGATCAGCTGGTCGCGATCCGCGGTGAAGGCGACGATGCTGGCATTCCAGCCGGCCTGGTCGGTGGTAGCGTCGGGAGCCGGCCAGTAGTCGCGCGGCCAGGCGATTTCCTCGTAGTTGGGGTCATTCAGGTAGTCGAGGATGTCCTTTTGGGTGATGCGCAGATGCTCGACGAGGTGCCAGAAGGAGTAGTCGACGTTTTGCGGATGGTGGTTGATTTTGTTCTCGGGGAAGTTGGCGACGGCGTCCTCGAAGGACATATGGGCGTTGCCGGTCTTCAGCAGATCGCTGAGCTGCTGGCGGAGCTGGGGGTCGAGTGCGGTCATGGTGTGGTTCCTCCTGAAGTGATTTTCATGCACGGGCATCGGAGGTGAGACGTTTCGGGAGACGGGATGTCAGAATGGCGCGCAGGTCAGGGAGCGGAGGACAATACGAGGTCGCCATTCGGCTTCGCTCAGGGCAGGCGCTCCACTCCGCCGCGCTCCGGTCGGGATGACAAAGGGGAGCGGCTCATGGCCGCTCCCCGAGATGTTCGCAATTTTGGCGATGGATCGAAACTGCCGCGGCGATCTCGATCAGCGTATGGCCGACGCGAAGATCCCGTTCGGATCGACGGAGGTGCGCACCGCGTCCAGCTTTGCGAGCGTTGCACTATCCCAGGGGGTGGCGAAGGGGTTGTTGCCGATGAAGTTGACATTGGCCACCGGGAGGGTCCAGACGCCGATCGCGTCGAGCAGGTTCCTGGCATAGGCCGGCGCGACCTCTGCGAAGAGATCCGGTGCGATGCAGATCGTGTTCATGGTGAAGTGGGCGGCGCGATTGGCCACGGCATCGCCGCCGGAGGGCGCCTGATGTTGCGCGGCGCCGCCATGCCGGAGCTCGAAAACCTGCAGCGGCGGTTGCTTCCCGGCTCCGAAATGCGCCAGCCAGACATCGGCGAAGGCGTCGTCGAGCACTCGAAGTTGGCCGCCGACTTCCCAGGCCGACAGCGGGGTGGTGGGATCGTTGTGAATCCGATCGAGCTGATCGGTGGGGAGCGGGCCGATGTCGTCATGCAAGGCTGGGGCCAGCGCTCGTAGCGGCACGGCCAGCTCGGCGCCGCGCTCGGGATCTCCGGGATAAGCAAAACGGAGGAAGGAGATGCGCTTGCCCCGAAATGGCGGCGGCATGCCATCCATATCCGGAAAGGAAATCGTGGCGAAGCTGGTGGTCACCCGGTCATCGGCGGTCCGGGTCCAGTCGATCCAGCCGCGGAATGCCTCGTCCATCTGATCTTCCGAAAATGTCAGTGCTCCTCCGTAGACCTGCCGCAGCTCGACCAGGCGCAGGGTGATCTCCGTCACGATGCCCAAACCGGATTTGCCGCCGCGCAATGCCCAGAACAGCTCCGGATTACTGCTGCTCGATGCGGTCACGATTTCTCCGGCGCCGGTGACGACGGTCATCGATTCCACATAGTCAGAGCTATAGCCATGACTGCGGGCGAGCGGACTGGTGCCGCCGCCCAGCAGATAGCCTGCCGCTCCCACCGCACTGAGGGAGCCGGCGATGGGCAACAAACCGTGCGCCGAAGCCGCCTCCATCACCGGCTTCCACAGCACGCCCGCGTCGAATGTGGCCGTTCGTTGTTCCGGATCGATGCGCACCCCGTCCATCCGGCGGGTGGTGATCGTCAATCCGGTCGCGATCGAAGCTGCTCCGTGACCTCCGCCGATAACCGAGACCGAGAGGCCGCGTTCCCGTGCGTAGCGCACGGCATGCGCGATGTCGCCGGCACCGGTCGCGCCGACAACGAGCTCCGGCGTGCGCCTGGGAGCCAGATTCATGCCGGTAATCTCGGGGGCGTATCCCGGATCGCCTGGGGTGAACACCGGCCCGGTGAAGATAGATGTGATTTCTGGAGAGAGCGAACTCACGAATGAAAACCCTTTCAAGCGACGGCCACGCACACGATGTGCGAACGATCGGGCGGTCGCGATGGCCGCCATCGAACCCGCCCGCCTCGCGAACGAGACAGAACTAAGACGGCGCAAGCATGAGGCCGTTAGATGGCGAGCACGTCCGCAGCCGATCGGCGCTTCCGCGCATTGGGCATGAAAAAGCGGAGCAGGGAATTCCCTGCTCCGCCTGAAACGAGACTGTGAGCTGCTAGACGAACGATGGCTCGTTCGCGTTGTCGTGCTCTGGGGTTGCCGGCTGCTCGCCGGAAAATGGTCCCGTGAAATGCGGGCGCCGGAATCCGCGACCCCGGAAACCGTGGTCCCGCTCGCCGCGCCCTTGGCCCTCGGGCCGATCCTCGCGGCCCCGGCCACCGCGGCCGAAACCCCGGGGACCGCCGGGTCCGCGACCTTCAGGACCACGACCCTCGGGGCCGCGTCCCTCCGGTCCGCCCCTTCCGCGGCCACGTCCGCCCGGACCGTGGCTGCCGGGACCGTGTCCGCCGCGACGTCCGCGACGTCCGCGACCGCCAAAGGTTTCGGCCATTTCCGAGCGGCCCATGCCCTCGGCGATAAAGCCAAGTGCCAGTTGATTGAGGCTCACGCCCTCAGCTTCGGCCAGCTCCGCCAGTTGCCGGTGCATCGAGCGGGGCAGCCGCAGCACGAACTTACCGCTGTAGTCAGCATCTTTCTCGGCTTCTGCCGCGGCGACCGCATCTTCAGCGGTACGCTCCTCGATGGCGGCCTGCATGGTTGCGCCCAGCGCATCGAGCGATTCGATTTTGGTCGAATGCTCGGAAAGGTCGGGCGAGCGCAGCACATAGCTGCCGTCCTCTTCCACGAAGAGGGCAAAGCGATACGGGCGGTTCGGCCCGAACGGGCGGCGGCCGCGCTTTCCGCGCCAGCCTCGTCCGCGCGGACCTTCGTCCACTCCAGTGGATTCGACGTCGATCTCTTCGATGACTTCCGTCTCGTCGATGATCGGCTCGTTTTCATTGATGTTGTTGGTTGTGGGTTCCATGTGTTGGGTATCTCTCCTTGTGCGCGTCCCTTCCGGTCTCTGCCGGCCGCGCGCGAAAGCGAAGTCGAATGCAGTCACGGTCGACGCCTTCGCAGCGCAGCGGGCCCAAATCGCGCCAGGGGTCGTCCGTATGGATGTAGTATCACATACGATACTAGTTTACGACATTCCCCGGATGGGTAGGTCGGCCCTCGCCATTTGGGTAAGGAGGGTCGCGGCGAGCGGGCGGGAGCGGGTGGTTTCCAACCCCGAGAGGGTTTTGGGCGAAAAGGGCACCCAAGGCGGGAGCGCCCCTACGGGGTTTGCGGCCGGGGATGTGAATGTGGGGGCGGAACGAGAGAGATTCTTCGCTACGCTCAGAATGACAGGGAGAGATGGGTGTGTTCCCACAGGAGGGGCGGGTCACCGCGTGCGCATTGGGCCGGGGTACGCATGGTTCATGGTGGTGACGCTGTTTTGGGGTGAGATGGACGGCCACAGGGAGCCGCCCTACCAGATCGTGCGGACGTTGTACCTATTGGCGCAGGTCCCCGCGTTACGATGCGGCGGCTGCGCCGTAGCGGGGGTGCCAGTAGCTCCAGTAGAGAGCCTCGCATCCGTCGTTGCAGAACATGAGGCGCTCGCCGTCGCATTCGACCTGCCAGCCCCGGCGGGGGATGAGACGACCGCAAAGATCGCATTGGGTCAGACTCGAATCGTGCCAGGCACGCACGATCTCCACCCAGCGCCCGGGCGCATGCGGTGGAATGGAGGCATTCGGCTTGGCCTGGACCGGTGCTTTCGCCGGTGTCGCATCGATGCGCGCCGGACGTGATGCGCTGAGCTCGTTGCGCCGTGCCTCGGTCGCGACGGGATCGAGCGCCATCGTTCCGTGAGAACCGGATGTTACGATCACTCCGTAATCATCCGATGCCGACGCTGGGCTGATCCAGCCGCCGGCGACATCGTCCAGCACGTCCTCTGGATCGCGCAGGAGCGGATCGCCCCAGCCGCCGCCGCCGGGAGTGGCGTAGCGGACCAGATCGCCGCGTTGCAGGCGGACATTGGTGAACTTGGTGGGCGAGACCGTGCCGAACGCCCGCGTGAAATCGACGAAGCCGTTCGTGCCGGCGCGCTGGATCGTCAAGATGCTTTTGGCGCCGTCGTGGCCGCCCTCCATCCCCCAGGCGGGAATCTTGGCTCGGTCGAAGAGGCAGCTCAGGGTGATTTCGTCGGCGATCACTTCGAGCGTTCGGGTGGTCGCCATACCGCCGCGATGCGTGCCGGGTCCGCCGGAATCGGGCGCCAGGCCGTAGTTCAGCGTGCGGAAGGGATAGCGCTCCTCGAACACTTCCACCGGGGTATTGCGGCAGTTGGAATGGCGGGTGATCTCACCGTCGTTGCCGTCCTTGCTCCGGGTTGCGCCGGTGCCCTGCCCGTCGAAGTGGTAGTTGGTGTAGTAGTCGCCGGTGCGGGGATGAACGCCTCCGAAGAGGAAATTGCTGCTCGATCCGCCGGCGGCAGCCGCAGCACGTTCGGGTCGAGCTTGTCCGAGCGCCTTGATGAGCAGATCGATCAGCTTCGGTTGCAGATCGGTATTGCCGCCCACACACGGACCGGGATGGACCACATTCACCACAGTTCCGGCGGGTGCGATGAAATCTATGGGCCGGTAGCAACCGGAATTGCGCGGAATCAGCGAGAGCGGATCAACCATCGAGAAGACGACGTTGTAGACCGCCGCCGCGACGACGACGACGGTGCCGTTCATGGGACCGCGCACCTGCGGATCGGTGCCGGTGAAATCGGCCATGATGCGGTCGCCCTCGATGGTGACTGTGACTTGAATATGGAAGGGATCGGGCAGCACGCCGTCGTCTTCCACCCACATCTCGGCGAAATACTCGCCGTCCGGCAGCTCGGCGATCTCGGCGCGCATACGCCGCTCGGAATAGTCGTGCAGTTGGGCGGTCGCGGCGGCGAGCGTTTCCGCATCGAAGCGCTGGCTCAGCTCGCGCATGCGCCGTTCGGCGGTTTCCAGGGATCCGATCATGGCGTGGAAATCGCCCCAGGTATTGCGTGGGGTGCGGTGGTTGGAGAGGATGATGCGCCAGACGTCTTCGACATGCTCGCCCCGGTTCATGATCTTGGTGGGCGGCAGCCGCAGCCCCTCCTGATAGATATCGGTGGCATCGGAGGAAAACGATCCCGGGGCTTTGCCGCCGATCTCGGCGACATGGCCGATATTGCCGGCGAAACCGAAGAGCTCGTCGCCGACGAAGAGCGGCCGCATCATCATGTGCTCCGGCAAGTGGCAACCGCCCCGGTAGCAGTCGTTGTGGATCAGCACATCGCCGGGGTGCAGATCATCCAGGCCTTTTTCGTCGATGGCCCATTTCACCGTATGCGGCACGGCGCCCATCATCGCCGGGGCGTAGTTCTTTTCGGCGATGAGATCGCCATTGCGGTCGAGCAACACCGTGCAGAAATCGAGCCCTTCATTGAAGATCGTCGAATAGGAGGTCTTCAGCATCACCAGCGCCATCTCCGAGGCGATGTTCGTGAGGGCGTTGTGGATGATGTTCAGGGTGACCGTATCGAGCCGGTTCATTGGGTGGTCTCCTTGGGGTTTTCCACCCTCACTCTCCCCCACCCCCCTCTCTCTCCCAATCCTGGGAGTGAGAGGGGGAGCTTGGCCGGTTCTCATGACGAAGGTGATTTTGTGGAGAGTTCTGATCGAATCTGCTCCAGGACGCTGTCGAGGTCGGACAAAACTGTATTGTTCGTGAATCGAATGACTCGGTAGCCGTACTGCTCCAGATGCTCGGTTCGATCCTGGTCATAGCGATGTTGATCTTCCTGCGCATGGTGCGCGCCGTCCAGCTCGACCACGAGCCGGCGATCGACGCAGACAAAGTCGAGGATATGGCTTCCCAGAGGATATTGCCGGCGAAACTTGAAGCCGTCCAGCTTTCGCCCGCGAAGTGCCTCCCAGAGGATGCGTTCGGTCGGCGTTTGCCCGACGCGGAGCTCGCGTGCGGCAGAAACCAGTTCATGTGAGGCTCCACGTATCCGTCCGTTCCTGGTCGACATCGCGTCTCCTGGTACGTGAGAAGTCTCGAAGTAAGGCTGTTGAGGAGGTTTCGACCCTCACTCTCCCCCCGACCCCCTCTCTCTCCCAATCCTGGGAGAGAGAGGGGGAGCTGCTCCGCCTCGCGGCAAGAGCCCCCTTCCTTCTCCCAGGATTGGGAGAAGGAAGGGGGTTGGGGGATGGATGAGGGTCGATATCGCGCGCAATGCCAATTCTCCATCTCCTCACCCCAACTCCACATCCAACATGCCATCTTCCCGCACCGTACACCGATCGCCCGGATAGATAACGGTGGTCGAATCCGATTCCTCCACGATCGCCGGACCGGTGAAGGTGAAGCCGGCGGGCAGCGTTTCGCGGCGGTAGACCGGCGTTTCCAGATAGCCATGCCCGCGGAAGGCGACCGGTCGGGTCGGGACCGCTGTGGGTGGCTCGGTCGCGTGCGGTGGTTCGGTGGCGATCTGGTCGTCCGCCATGCCGATGGCGGTGACGCGCAGCAAGACCGCTTCCACCGGCTCGCCTTCCAGCGCAAAACCGTAGAACTCGCGATGTTGATCGGCAAAGCGCTGCTCGATGATGGCGATCGTTTCCGGGGTGATGGGACCGTCCGGGATCGGCACTTCGCGTTCGTAGTTCTGCCCAGCGTAACGGGTATCGAGACTGCGCAGCACGATCGCCTCGTCCGTCAAGCCGTCCGCCGCG
>DASTFJ010000116.1:0-21079 GCA_035708745.1 Thermomicrobiales bacterium
AGCACGCAGCACGCAGCACGCAGAAGTTGCAGTCAGCACTGGGCTCTTGACTCTTGACTCTTGACACGAGAGGGCAGAGACGCCCTCCACTACGATCGACCAGGCTCAGGGCTCAGGACACTTTTCGAACTCGTCCTACACGAAATGAGTCGCCAATGGACATCTATCAGAAGCTCGGAGTGCCACCCGTTATCAATTGCGCCACGACCTACACCCGGTTGGGCGGGTCGATCATGGCGCCGCATGTCGCCCAGGCGATGGCCGACAGCGCCGGAGCGTTCGTCAACATCTTCGATTTGCAGGAGGCGGTCGGCAAGCGGTTGGCCGAGCTGACCGGCAATGAAGCCGCCTATGTCAGCAACGGCGCCGCGGCGGCGCTGGCAATTGCAACCGCGGCCGCCATCACGGGCGACGATGTTGCGCTGATGGCGCGGCTTCCGACCCGGCTGGACGGCATGAAAAACCAGGTCGTCGTGCATCGCACCCAGCGCAACTGGTACGACATCGCCGTGCGCATGACCGGGGTCGAGCTGGTCGAGATCGGCCACATCTACGAGACCTACGATTGGGAGATCGACGACGCGATCAACGAGCGCACCGCCGCGGTCGTCTATTTCGCGGGCAAGCATCTCAACCGTAATACCTTGCCCCTCGAATTTGTGATCGAGCGGGCGCACGCGCGCGGGGTGCCGGTGATCGTCGATGCCGCCGCGCAGGTGCCGCCAGTTTCCAATCTCTGGCATTTCACCCGCCATCTCGGAGCGGATGTGGCGATCTTCTCCGGGGGCAAGATGCTGCGCGGACCGCAGAACAGCGGCCTGGCGGTCGGCACCGCAGCGATGATTCGCGCCATGCAGCTGAACGGTCCGCCGGTGCAGCGCATCGGCCGCGCGATGAAAGTTTCCAAGGAAGCGATGATCGGGCTGCTGGCCGCGGTCGAGACCTATCTCGAAACCGACCACGAGGCGGAAGCGTTGCAATGGCAGGCAACGGTGGCGAGCTGGCTGGATGCCTGGCAGGAGCTGGCGCCCCGTTGGCTGACTATCGAACGATCGGCGACGGGTGAGGCCGGAGAGCCGATTCCACGCATCCTGATGCGGGTATCGCTCGATGCGCCGCTCTCGCGGGACGATCTGATCGAGGGGCTGCGCGCCGGGAATCCGCCCATCGAGGTGGTCGTCGAGAACGAAGCGACCATCGCATTCAGCCCGCACATGCTTCAGCCGGGTGAAGCGGAAATCGTGGAACAGCGCGTAACCCAATTGATCGCAAGCCATCTGCTCGCGCAGCCATCGGGAGCGATCGCCGGGGACTAGGCTTCGCAGCGCAAATCTGCTACGATGTGAACGTACGCCCCGACGTACGGTACTCCTCCCGCCAACCGTTCGAAGATCGTTTTCGAGCTCGCCTTCTGGTGTGGAGGGGAAGATATGCGTATTCGACTTTTTGGAATCGTGGCAGTCGTGGTCACGGTTCTCGGACTCGTGGGGTATTCCCTGGGGGCGTCGCAGGCGCTGGCGCAAACCGGCACCCCGGAGAGCCTGCCGACCACCGCGGCGACACCGACCGAAGAAGCCGGCGCCACGCCACTGGCCGAAACGGGCGCGACGCCCGTTGCCGAGCCGGTGCGGGTGGTGACGCTGGTCGGCTGGTATCAAACCGACGCCTCAGGTGACTTCATCGATATCGGCCCGCTGCAAACGACCGATCAGCTCGTCGCCGGACCTGGCGATCCGACCAGCACCTTGACCGGCCGGGCCGATTTGGAAAGCGTCGACAACAACGGGCTGCCGCTCATCACCCTGGGCGACACCACGCTCGCCGGCACCGCCATGATCACCGACGATCCGGACACGGTCTTCAACTGGATCTACTACGGAGGCGATCCCGCCCTGCGCCCGGCTACCCTCGTGATCGCGGTGGTTGCCACCGAAGGTCCCTACAAGGACCGTGCCGGCACGGTCACATTCCTCTCGCGCAGCTCCCCAGGCAGCGGAGTGTTCATCGCCATGCTGAATCCGCTTCCGGAGGAATAGCGCGATCTTCGATCGAAATCATCAGGGGCGGCCAGCTCGGCCGCCCCGCTTTGTCATGGGACGCGCTCACTCTTCCGCGTAGTTGCAGCTACGGTGTCATATACGCGGCGGGTCGCTTCGTGAATGATCTGTCTAGACCGCTGCCGCCTCCGGCAGCGGCGACATGATCGCGTCCGGATCGAGCCGCTTGAGCATGTCGAAACCGATGCGCGCCCGCCGCAACCGCTCGCGGGTCAGGGCCACGGCAGTCGATTCCAGATGGGTTCCGGCCGGATAGATATTGGGCGCATTGCGCAGGCCGAATTTCAGATAAACCGGCGCGCAGACGCGCACCAGCTCGGCGATCTCGTAATGGCGAATGAAGCCGCCGATGTCGTCCGGCACTTCTACATAGATATCGAGCGGCATGGTGGTGGCGGCGCGGATCGCGGCCAGCTGCGCCAGCGAGAGATCGGTCGGCGTGTTGAAGGTGGTCAAGCCGAGTTGCTGCAGCAGCCGGATCGATGCCGGATTGGCCGCTCCGAGCATGACCGATCCTTTGAGAATCAGCTCTTGCGGCAGCTCGCCGGCCTCCTTCATTTTGCCGAGCACGAGCAGCAACCCCTCGTCGGTAACGAGCACGCTGGTGATGCCATGCTCCAATGCCCGCTTGACGTCCTCGACCGCGTGGACCAGCTGATCCATCCCGCGCGCCTTTGGACCGACAATCTTGCCGGCGCTCGTATACGCCATCGCGCCGGTATCCCAGCCGGCTCGCGGCCCGACGAAGAGGCTGATCTCGATGCCCCGTTGCCGTCCGAGCGCGGCCATCTCATCGAGTTCGTCATCGGTCAGCAGCATCACGCCGCTCCCCTGACTGACGCGATGGACCGGCACTCCGAACTCATCCGCGGCGGCATAGACCATGCGCAGCGCATTCGGCCCCTCCACCGAGGGAATCTCGATACGCCATTGCCCGCCGTCTGGAAACCGTTGCTCCGACGACGGCAGCTCCCGCAGATCCCCATCGGGCAGCCCCATCCCCCGTAGAAACGCCTTCGTCTCCTCGATCCCGTTCATGTCATCTCCTCACCGCCCGGCCCAAGTGCTCATTCCTTGACGCTGCTTTGATAGCAGCAGGTTGCCCAGGCATCAAAGCGGCCCGAACTGCCGGCTATTCGCTCGAGACACCGCACATACCGCTCGACGCCTGCAATCCGCTTGCAGGCGAATTCCGACATCATGCACAAGAATGTTCAGTGTTGTGGCGTGAAGTCGAAAAGCACTGACAATGGAAATTTGAAACCTGGCAACACCGACTCTCCGTCGAGTGAGTCTGCATCGTTCAGATGGCGAATCGGCTTGCCAGCAGCCTGGACCGTTGCCGTTCGGCGTGCTGGGTCGATCCACCACACGAGCGGCACACTGGTTCGCTGGTAGATCTCCATTTTCTGCCGGATTTCAGCCGGTTCATCGGTTGGTGAAATGACTTCGATGGCAATATCGGGATGGCCTGGGAAAAACCCACGTCGCCCCGGCCAGAGATCGAGACGCTCTGCCCGAATGAAACCGCCATCTGGCTCGATAACCGTGTCCGGATTGCGTTCGAGAAAATAGCCACCATCGGCGCCAGTCAGAATTCCGAGTTGATTCCGATAGACGAGAGTTCCGAGTTCAAAAAGCAACCTTGCCGCAATAGCGCTCGGATCGCTACTCGAAGGTGACATCTCGTGTAGCACTCCTTGGATGAGCTCAAAGCGAGCATCGCTGCCCATGACTTCGAGTTCTGCAGCTGTAACGAGATGCGTAGTGACCATGATGCGATCCTGACCGATAACGGGACACAATCGAAGGCTACCACGGAGAGAAATGCAGGCGCATCGTGTGCATTCAGCCTTCAGAACCAAGCCGTGACAGCACCGACCTTGCTTGATCCGCAACGTTCCTCACGATCTCACCAGCCGGAAGGATCTCGTGCATGACCCCGACGCTTTCGCCGGCGTAGAGCACCATGCTCTGTAAATCGCCGGTGGTATGAGCGCCAGGGAAGTCGTCGTGATAGCGGATGATCGCCACGCCTCTGCTGGTCTGGCCGATGACATCGCCTTCACCCGGACCGCGGCCCGGTTCAGGACGCCCGGCCTCTTCCCAGAGTTGCAGGGTTTTGTTCGGCAGCGTGCGCAGCGGCGTATGCGGCGGCCAACCACCGCGAAAGAGGGTGGTATAGGTGGTGCTGCTCGCGCCCGCATCGACCAGCCATTGCTGGTATTCCGGATGGGCGTCGGCCTCGGTCGAAAGCAGAAAACGGGTGCCCATCCAGGCCCCGGAGGCGCCCAGACAGAGCGCGGCGGCCAAACCGCGCCCGTCGCCAATCCCGCCCGCCGCGAGCACGGGTGTGGGCGCGATCGCGTCGATCATTTCCGGCAGCAGGGCCATGATCCCGGTCTGCCCTTCGACATGCCCCGCCGATTCATACCCCTGTGCGACGATCGCGTCGGCTCCGGCCAGCTTTGCCCCGATTGCCTCCGCGGTCGAACCGACCATATGCACCAGTAATGCGCCCGCCTCGTGAATCTGCTCGATCCAGGGTCCCGGGTCGCCCCAGGAGAGGGAGATGATAGGAACGCCTTCTTCGAGTGCAATGGTGAGACGCTCGGCGGCGTCCCAAAGCAGCACGAGATTGATGCCGAAGGGACGGTCGGTCAGCGCTTTGGTCTGCCGAATGAGCTCGCGCGCTTCGTTGGGTGAGCGCCAGGTGAGGGAGAGCAGTCCGAGCCCGCCCGCGTTGCTCACCGCCGCGGCCAGCTCCGGCGTGGTGGCCGAACCGATCGGGGCCTGTACGATGGGAAGGTCGATTCCAGCCAGGCTGGTGAAATCCGTGGCGAGCGATGTCATGAAATGCATTCCTCGGAACTCTGTTCCTCGATATCAGTGGGCGAGCAACCAGCGCACGCGTGAGAACGACAAGATGTAGATAAGGGCCGCAAAGGTCCAGAGTGTTTCGGCTGCCCAGCGGGAGCCAGTCCACCACAAACCCACGCCGGCGAGCACGAAGAGCCCCATCTCGATGACGAGGCGGACCGGTCCCGGTGTTGGGACTACGCCGTCCTTCCTCGCGGGCGGCATGCCTGGTGTACGAAAAAGGCCCCATAAGAGAATAGCGGCACCGCCAAAAACGAGCGCGATCAGCCAGCGGGTGAGTCCTTCGCCCGCTTGCCAGCCGATCCAGAAGAACGATGCCCACATCGCCAGCTCGAGCACGAACATCAGGATGTCGGGGATGCCGATCTTGGCCGATGAAGAGGGGTTCATAGGACGCCGGCTTAGCGCCGCTCGCCATGCAGCCCGGCGCTCTGGAGATCCTTCAGATGTTCGGCAATGTGATCGCCGAACATGACCGAGATCTGCTCGACCGTCTGATCGCCTGCCTCCGGATGCGCTACTGCCTGACTCCAGGCGTCGTCGGTCAGCGCCCGTAGCAGACCGACATTGACCGTCCGCAAGGAGACGAGCGCATCGAGCAACACCGCATCCGGAACCAGTGCGTAAGGGAGATTCGTTTGGTAACGCTCCGCATCGAATGGCAGGATGACGCTGCCGGGATCGGCGATCGCGGCGCGCATACGGGTGGAAAAGAGGATTTCGTCCTCGAGCAAATGCTCGAGCACCTGCCGGGCGCTCCATCCGCCATCGATCGACGCGGTCCGTTGGTCGGCTGGAATCCGCTGGTACGCCGCGACGAAGTCGACTGCCAATTGCCCCCAGCGGTCGAGCTCGATGCCGTGCCCACTCATATCAGAGCGTCTTTGCACTCAACCCGGCTTGCTTGATGTCGCTCAGATGCTCGGTAACATGATTGCCGAAAACCGAGACGATCTTTTCGAGGGTCTGCGTGCCGGCTTCTGGATGTTCGACCGTTTGTTCCCAGGTCTCGTCCGGCAGCGCGCGCAACACCGCCAGATTGACACCTCGCAATGCGGCGAGCGCATCGAGCAGCAGCTCGTCCTGCACGTGATCGGTGGGGATACGAGCGGAATAGAGATCCTGGTCGAACGGAACGATGGTCTTTCCCGGATTGGCGATGGCCACGCGCATGCGCGTAGAGAAGATCAGCTCGGTCTCGAACAGATGCTCGAGGATCTGGCGGGCGCTCCACCCGCCGTCGATCGCTTCCGAGCGCCGTGCCGCCGGAATCGCCCGGTAGACCATGACGAACTCGGTCATGGCGTTGCTCCATTCGGCCAACTGGTCAAAATGTCGATTCATGCAAGATCCTCGCTGGTTTGAAATGCGAATTCGTCCGGCGCCCGTTTGATGATCAGACAGGCGTTTTGGCCTCCAAGCCCGAAACCGTGCTTGGCCATGTAGTCGAAGGAATGGGGTCGCGCCTCACCGGACACAATATCGAGGCCGATTTCGGGATCGGGATTGCGGTAGTTGGCGGTCGGCGGAATGACCTGCTCCGCGAGAGAGAGAATGCCCATAGCGGTCTCGATCGCGCCGGCGCCGCCCATGCAATGCCCGATATTGCCTTTGACCGACATGATCGGGATGCTGGCGGCTCGCTCGCCATAGACCTGATGGATCGCGCGCGCCTCCGCGAGATCGCCGGCTGGGGTCGAGGCGGCGTGCGCCTGGATGTGGCCGATCTGATCCGGCGCCACTCCGGCATCTGCCAGCGCGCCGATCATGGCGCGGGCGGCTCCGACCCCGTTCGGCTGCGGAGCGATCGGATGGTAGATGTCATTGCTGGACGCAAACCCGACGATTTCGGCGAACACCCTCGCGCCGCGCGCTTTGGCGAACTCGTAATCCTCCAGCACCAGCGCGCCGGCTCCTTCGCCCAGCGCGAAACCGGCGCGAGTTGCGTCGAAGGGCCGCAACGCTCGCTCCGGATCCTCATTCGAATCGGTCACTAGCGCGCGCATCGCCGAAAACCCGGCCACGCCCATGGGATGCACGGTCGATTCGGTCGCCCCGGCCACCATCAGCGGCGCAATGCCGGATTGCACCACGTGGAATGCCTCGCCAATGGCCTGGGTGCCGGTGGCGCAGGCCGTCGAGACGGTGTTGCTCGGACCGCCCATACCAAAGCGCCATTGGACGGTATAGGACGCCATGTTCAGCGGAAACTTGACATGCAGATGCGGCGAAAGCTTGTCGGGACCGCGGGTATTGAAGGTGTCATAGGCGGGAAGGAGATCGTCGTAGCTCCCGCCGACGCAGGTGCCGATCACGGAACCGCCTGGGAGGAGATCCAGCAACGGGTTCCCGTCCGCATCGATCAAACCCGCGGAGATCAGCGCCGATCCGGCCGCCTCCAGCAGCCAGAGTGAAAACTGCGAGGTATTGCGGGCGGTCTTGGGATCGAGGAACCGGTTCGGCAGGTGACTCTCTTCGAGATCGCCGCGCACCTGGCAGGAGTAATTTCCCTCGGCCAGCAGCGGGATCCGCTTGATTCCGCTCTTGCCGTCCAGAATGTTGCCCCACGATTCCCTGGCCGAAAGCCCGACCGCACAGACCGCTCCGAGCCCAGTGACGACGACTCGGCGGCGTGTGCGAGTGCGCTGGCCATGCAGGCCGCTGCCGCAGGCGCCGCAGAACGGTTGGGTGGCGGTTATCGGCGCACCACAGACCGGGCATTTGGACGACGATGAAGGTTCGGAGGTCATGGGAGGTTCCTGAAATGGGGCGGACAATCAAACGAATGCTTCGATATTCGAGCGCGAATCGAGATCAGGCATCGAGAAATCTGGCCAAGTATAGCGGTAGGGTCCGGGGACACGAATGTCCGGCCGGGAGATCAGACTCCCTGCGCCGGACATTCGATGCAGTCGTGTTCGCTGCCGAGGATGGCGCCCCATGGTCGCGAACGGTTCATCCCTGGGGCGGTGAGGTGGTATGGAAGGGTTGCCCGGAACCAAGCCGGAACAACGAAACTGAGGCGAAAGAGAGGAGGGTAGAAGCAAAGCGGGTGGCTACGCCCGTCTTGTTGGATGCCTCCTGGTGCTCAGTGGGTTTCCCCCTTTCATTGCAAGCACCCTGGTCGACCCCGAGTTTCCCCGGGTGCCCGGCAAAAAACCGGCGCGCCGCTGCAATCGTGCTGCGCCGGTCACAGGGATAAACGCACGCTCCCGGGAAAAGGTTTCATCTGTGCCGTGTGGCGGTCGCGTACGTACGTGAAATAGAAGTCCGGGGGCCTGAGTTCGGAGTCCTGCGAGGATCGTAGTGGACGGCGTCACAAGACTCAACCGTCGACCAGAATTACGCGCTCCCCATCGAGACCGTGCAGGGCCGCACCAAGCTCGAAGGCTTCGTCCTGAGACATGACCAGCCGGACCATTGGCGCACCGTCCGCCGGTCCGAAATCGACCTCGATCTCCCCGCTCGGCAACGATTTCAGCACCACCGCGCCGATTACCCGCGAGGTTTCTTCTCCATCGAACAGCTCGAGCTTCACGTCGTCACCAACCTGCGCGTTTGCCGATCGTACGAAGCGAGAAGTATGCGACAGAAACGGGTCGTGGGACGATGATGGGTCCTGAGTCCGGAGCCCTGAGACGCTTTGGAGCCCGCAGCACGCAGGTAGCAGTCAGCACCTGACTCTTGACCCTTGACCCGAGAGGACAGAGACGCCGTTCACTACGATCGTCGCCGGACTCAGGCCTCAGGGCCCTGTCCTACCCGTTACCCCGCTGCTGGATGGGAACTTCCTCGTCGCCCGGATCGTAATCGCCGTTGTCGGATTGGTCGCCGAAATCGCCTCCGTAGTCCGGAATGTCTCCGTCGTAGACCCCAACGACCGAGGCATAACGCAGCACGCGCGATTCGGCGCCATCGGCGTAGCTGCCGCCGTTCTGGCGCAGATCCTTCATCGCGTCGAGCAGCTGCCGGTATTCGTAGTCGGAGATACGGTCGCATGGCAACGACGGACCGCCGTTCTGGATCAGCCATTCCTGGCGGGTGTCATCGCTGCCATTGCCCGTGGCTTGATGTCCGGTGGCGGTGCAGATGTCGCGCTGTTGCAGACCGGCAGGCACGGCCCAGTCGTCGGCCAGCGGCTGGCCGGTCGGACCGTTCAGGTATGCGGAGAAGGTCGGATCGCTGTGCATGACTTCCATCATCTGCTGCCAGATCGGACCCGCCCCCTGAATACCGTCGAGTGTCGGCAGCTCGGTTTCCGCATTACCCGATTGCGTGGTTTGCCCCGTCCAGACGCCGATGGCGCAATCGGTGGTGTAGCCCATCGTCCAGATGTCTTTCCAGTTATCGGTCGTACCGGATTTGGCGGCCGTGGGCCGGCCGAGCCGGTCGCCGGTATCCTCGAACAAGTTGCCGCGTCCGAAGATCATCGAACGGGCCTCGTCGTCGGTCAGAATCGAGGTGATCTGATAGGCGTATTCGGCCCGCAGCACCTGGGATGCGTTTTGCAGCGAGGTTTTGCGATCGAGCTCATAGAGCGCCTGATCGTTGGAATCGGTAATTTTCAGGATTGGATTGGCCGCCACGTATTTCCCTTCATTGGCGAAGGTGGCGAAGATGTTCGTGTGCTCCAGCAGCGGAAGCTCGCCCGATCCGAGCGCAAACGACAACCCGTAGTTCTCCGGCGATTCCGGGAATCCGGTTTTGACGCCCATGCGCCGGGCCAGATCGTAGGCATGATCCACCCCGGCATACTGGATGGCCTTGACGGCCGGGATGTTCAGCGAATTCGAAAGCGCGATGCGGACGGGCACCGCGCCATAGCTCTGGCCGGTGTAGTTATGTGGTTCGTAATATGGCTGTGGGGCGCCCGGCGTCTCGACTTTCAGTGCGTCGTCCATGATGACCGTGCCGGGATTCCAGCCGCTTTCGAAGGCGGCCGCATAGACCACCGGCTTGATGGATGAACCCGGTTGTAGATTCGCAAGTGCGTAGTTGATCTGCCCGCCGATGCTGGGATCGTTGAAGTCGGCCGAACCGACCATCGCCAGCACCTCGCCGGTGTGTGGGACCAGGACGACCATAGCCGCGTTGTTGCGCCGGTAGGCATTGAGAAACGGCATGTTTTCCTGGACGATCGTTTCCGCTTGTTGCTGGAGATCGAGATCGATCGAAGTCCAGATCTGCATACCGCCCTTGAGGAACGCGTCGTCCCCGTATTTCTCGCGGATATAGTCCTTGACATATTGGGTAAAGTGCGGCGCGCCCTGCACTTCGCTGGTGCGGGTTTGCGGTTGGAGGGGCGTCTTCCAGGCGGCGTCGGCCTCTTCCCGCGTGATGTACTTGTACTTCACCATCTGATCGAGCACGTACTTCTGGCGGATCTTGGCCTGATCCAGATTGATGGTCGGGTCGTAGAACGACGGCGCCTGAGGCAGACCGGCCAGCAGCGACGCCTCCGCCAACACCAGCTCGCTGGCGTGCTTGTTGAAAAACGTCTGCGCCGCCGCCTCGATGCCGTACGAGCGCTGACCGTAGAAGATCTGATTCAGGTACATCGTCATGAGGTCCTGCTTCGAGAACTTCCGGTCGAGCTCGATAGCCGCCAGCGCCTCCTTGAATTTGCGCGTGACCGAAATATCGAAACCGATCTTTTCGGGATAGAGACCGCGAGCCAGTTGTTGCGTGATGGTCGAGCCGCCGGAGGAGCCTTCGCCGCTGAGATTGATCGTTACGATGCGCAGCAGCGCCATCGGCTCGATGCCCTGATGACTCCAGAAGGTGGCGTCTTCGGCCGCGACCGTGGCATCGATCATGACCGGCGCGATCTGATCGAGGGTGACGAACGTGCGCCAGCCCCCATCCGGCGCTTCGATCTCCTGCAGGAGCGTGCCGTTACGGTCGTAGATCCGCGAGGTCTGGAAGGTATCGACGGTCACGACCGCGGCATTTGGCAGTCCGCGGTTGATCCGGCGATAGGCCTCGATCGTGCCGCCAATGGCGGCGACGGTAGACACTGCCATCGCCAGCGAGGTTGTCAGCAGCAGGCCGAAGAAGATGAGGACCCCGACCAGCAGGAAACGCCGCGTGATGGTGAAACGCTCTTTGCGGCGACGGGCGATTCCGGGCAGCAGATGCGGCGGCAGCTTCTTCTTGCCAGCGGCTTTGCGGCGCGCGCGTTGCCCTGCCGCAATGCGGCGAGGATCGGGACGCGATCCGGACAAGCTGCTCACACCAGGACCTTTCGAGGGAAAAAACCGCGCCAGCCACGGGGATGCCGGCCAACCCTGGAACGTCCCGGATCACCCGGGCGTTTCGCCAGAAGATGGTACCAGTTCGCACCGATGAACGGCATCCCGGAAGGGCTCAGGCAGGAGCAACAAATGATTTTCCCAAACCCCTGTCATCCTGACAAAAGAAGGATCACCTCGCCGCAGCGAGTGCTGCCAGGCGACCCTCTCCCAATTGAAAGGCACACTCCCGTACAAGCTGCTCTGGCCGCTAGTTCGACCGCGTGAACCACTCGCTCCGTTGTTCGATAGGCGCCCAGGATTCGGATGAGCGGCCGATATACCGCGCTCGTGGGCGGATGAGCCGGTTGTCCGCGTATTGCTCACGAATATGAGCGACCCATCCTGCTACGCGACCAATGGAGAAAATACCTGGGAAGAGATCCGGCGGAATGCCGAGCGCACTCCAGAATGCGGCCGCGTAGAGATCGAGATTCGGGGGAAGTCCGATCCGATCGGTTGCGATCTGCACGATCCGGTCCGCTGCTGTAAGCCAGCGGTCATCGCCGTTTCGAACAGCCGTATCTTGCACGAGATCGCGAAAGAGCGCAGCCCGCGGATCGCCGCCACGGTAGACGCTGTGCCCGAATCCAGGAATGCGTTCGCCGTGAGCAAGGCGGCGGTCGATTTCCGCGGTGGGATCGCCCGCAGTTGCAAGCTCCAGGAGCATCCCGGTCTTGGCCATCGCACCACCATGCAGGGGCCCGCTTTGGGTGGCGATTGCCGCCAATACCGCCGAAACGAGATCGGCTCCGGTGGACGCCGCGACCCGAGCCGCGAACGTGGCGGCGTTGAGCTCATGATCGGCCGTGAGGATCAATCCGCGATCGAACGCGGTCACTTCCTCCGCCCTCGGTTCGCGCCCCAGCCAGGCGTGGAGAAACCGCTCAGCAATCGACCGGCTGGTGCTGAATTGGGACGCGGGTACTCCACGAACGATGCCACCGAAGCGGTTCACCATATCGGGCAGCCCAGTCAGCACGCGTAACGGCATCCCGAGGGAGTCGCCTGCCGGCCGATCGCTCACACCGAGTCCGATGATCCCCGCTTCGAGTGCGCGCGTTAGTCCAGCAGGCGCGGCTCGGTCCACAAATCCGGCCGCCGTTTCAGCCAGAGACGGAATCGTGGCAATTCGATCCTGAAACGCGATGAGATCGGATACCGATGGCAACTGGTCGAACCAGAGCAGAAAGACAACTTCCTCGAACGTAGCGTGCTGGTAGAGCGACTCGATGGGAAAACCGCGATAGGCAAGGGTGTCGTCCACGATGGCGCTAATTCGCGATTCGACCGCTACCACCTCGCCGGCGCGCGCTCGCTGGCTCATCGCTCGCCAACCCAGGTTTCGGCCCCCGGTAATTCGCCTGTCGTCGAATCCTCAGTTATTGGCGGCATGTCGCGCAGCGCACTCAGCTCCGACTGGCGGTACAAACGCTGCCGGCGCGCACCCTGTTTGTAACTCTGCAGCAACCCCCGGCTGACATAGGCATACAGCGTCGCGGGCTTGACACCGAGCAACTCGCACGCTTTTTGCGCGCTGACAAAATCGCCTGCTGGCCGATCGACCATTTCATGGATCCGATCTAGTAGAATCAATACAAATCAAGTATAGGGGACGACCCGCAAACGAAGCGCGAATCGAACCAGTAGGAGACGCAGATGCCAGCTATTGTCGATCCAGCCGATCCTGACTATTGCCTCGCGAGTTTCCCTCGAAACGGTTTTCCCCGATACGACTGGCGTGTGCGCCCGCCCGGTTTGCCGGTCGATGTCTGGACGACCGAAACCACTCACCGGGATGGACAACAGGGCGGCTTGCCGCTCACCACCGAGCAGAGCCTGCTCATTTACGACCAGATCTGCCAATTTACCGGCCAGTCCGGCGCGGTGCGACAGGCCGAGTTCTTCGTCTATCGTGAATCTGACCGCCGCGCGCTTGAAGGAGCATTGGAGCGCTATCGAGGCGGAGCTCCGATCGAGCCGACGACCTGGATTCGCGCCATCGCCAGGGACGTGGCCTTGATCGGCTCGCTGGGCGTCCGCGAAACCGGCATGCTCGCCTCGATTTCGGACTATCACACCTTTCACAAGTTCAAACCCGGCGGCCGGGTGCAGGCAACCAATACCTATCTCGACGCCACCCGCATGGCGGTGGATGCCGGAATTCGCCCACGCCTTCATCTCGAAGATGCCACCCGCGCCCCGCTCGATATCCTGCTCGCGTTCGTCGAAACAGTCATGGAACTCACGGAACAGTCAGGCACGGGCATCCGTCCCAAATTCCGCATCTGTGACACGATGGGGCTCGGGCTGCCCTATGACGATGTGCAGCTTCCGCGCAGTGTGCCCCTGATCTTTCGCAAGCTGCGGTCGCTCGGACTTTCGCCGGAAGATCTGGAATTCCATCCGCACAACGACACCTGGTTGATCGTGGCAAATTGCCTTGCCGCCGTGCGCGAAGGCTGTGGCGCGATCAACGGCACGTGTCTCGGTAAGGGCGAGCGCACCGGCAATGCTCCGCTGGAAGGGGTGCTGCTACACCTCATCGGTATGGGGTATTTCCAAGAGCAAGCGCCAGATTTCACGGTGCTCAATGAGCTCACCGAGCTCTACGCCGCCATGGGCGACCCGCTGCCAGCCAAGTACCCGCTCTATGGAAAGGACGCGCACCGTACCCGTGCCGGCATTCACGCCGACGGGTTGAACAAATTCTGGTGGATGTACGCGCCCTTCGATGTTCCAACCTTGCTGGGGCGTCCACTGGAGGTCTCTTTGACCAAAGAGTCCGGACTCGCTGGCATCATCTTCCTGCTCAAGCAGCATTTGGACATCGACGTGACCAAGGACGATGCGCGTCTGCTGGCGCTCAACGACGCAGTAACAACCGAGTTCGAATCCGGGCGGCAAACCGGAATCGAATGGGAAGAGTTGCGGCCGGTGGTAGATCGAATGTTTTCGGATATCGAGCTTCGGCAAGCCACCACTTGAACGGCATGTGACCTGAGCGAGGAGAGACGTTGCAATTGGACGATCCGGAATTCAGACTCGCGCAATTCAATGTTTCCCGACTGCTCGCGCCGCTCGACGCCCCCGAGATGCGCGAGTTCGTCGCGTTTCTGGCGCCTGTGAATGCGTTTGCTGAACAGAGCCCCGGTTTTCTGTGGCGATTGAAAGATGCTGACGGCGGACCATCATCCTACATGCCATCTCCGTACCCAGATCCGATGATGATCACCAATTTGACGGTTTGGACCGATCTCGAGTCGTTGCAGCTATTTGTCTACGACACAGCGCATCGATATTTCCTACAGAACCGGAAGCGATGGTTCGATCGAGTGACAACTCGCCAAGTGGTGCTTTGGTGGCTCCGGTCAGCGGAATGGCCAACATTGGAGGACGCCATGGAGCGACTCGACGAGCTCGAACGATGCGGTTCCAGCCCAACCGCATTCTCTTTTCAGTCCGCATTCGACCCGGATGGCAATCCACTCGCCTTCAAGTCGACCGTCGATGGTAAAGCGCTCTAAATCTGGGTACGTCTGGCAACAAGACACACTGAGACATCCAGCGGTCGCGAATCGAGGCGATCTCAGTGAGATTGGGAGCATTGAACGGACGAACCATCAACCAATTTGGCCGGCGATTTCGTCCCGCTTGCGCGCAAGCTCCTCGACGCCAATATGCCCGGCCCGAAACAAATCGGCCAGCACCCAGAGCCGCGCCGACGCCTCGGAGAGCGCAGCCAGCTTCTTGCGGCGGTTGCGCGCCCGGCGGACCGTCATCTCGCCAGCGATCGACAGCGCGACGATTGCGTCGAACGCCACTTCTTTGGTGAACGGCGGCGCTTCATAGGAAAGCGGCATCCGCTGCTCGCCATCGACATCGGCATCGATCGCTTCCATCAAGCGCCGCACTGACTCGCTCAGATGGCATTCGAATGCCTTGAGCGTGGCCTTGTGGTGCGCCGGGGGAAGCGGAGTCGACTGTAGGAAGGCACAGGGCGATTCGGGCGTACCCGCCCAATCGGTCGAGAGCGCGATATCGTCCAGAAACGCCTTGTCCGAGGGACCGCCCGCCCATTGGGCCAGCAAAACGTCTTCGATTTTCGGTGGTGCAAGCCGTCCGAGCGCGCGAACCGATCGCGTCCGGGTCCGGGGCGCATCTTCCATCTTTTCATCCTTCGAGCGGGGGGTGAAACGATGGTAGCCGAAACGCCCCGTACGTACAAGGATAGGTTTCGGTTCTCTGGCTCTGAGCGTTACATAAATTCCGTATTTGCTGACAGAACCTCTTCAGTGAAGCTGCATTTTCCGCAACACGATCGAGACCAAGCGAGCACATGTCGCTTCAAAGTCACCGTTGGTCGTCGGCTGGAATCGCATACCATTCGTGCACGAAACGCTTCGCGCGAAGACAACTGGTGCAGTCATGTACTCACCCGAGGAGCACACGAGCCACGCTGGTTCTGCTTCGATCGGCACCCGGCGACCGCCGCTGGTGGGGCGCTCGCGCGAGTTGCTGGTTCTCCGTGCCCAACTCGCCGAGGCGCTGGCAGGGAGCGGGAGCATCGTCGTGCTCGGGGGCGAGGCCGGAGTTGGCAAATCCAGGCTGGCGGACACGCTCTGCCGGGAGGCCAGCGAAGCCGGGGCCCTGGCGATCGCCGCACACTGCTACGACCTCACCGTCACTCCACCTTATGGACCATGGGGCGAGCTCGTCGAACGGTACGCCTCGCTTCGCAAAGGATCCTCGGAACCACCTGCGATCCCTGCACCGCAGCTCCTGCACGGCACAAGTCAGGCTCAGTTCTTTGGTGAAATGCGCGACTTCATCTTTGCCATTGCGAGATCCCAGCCATTGGTGATCCTGCTGGAGGACGTGCAATGGGCAGACGTGGAGAGTCTGGATCTCTTGCGGGTCCTGGCGCGGCAACTCGCCCAGGTTCCGGTCCTGATGGTCGTTACCTATCGGAACAATGAAGTCACTCGTGTGCATCCGCTTCACCGTCTTGTGCCGATCCTGGTCCGGGAAGCACTGGCGGTACGCATCGACGTGTCGCCTCTGACTGATGACAGCGTGCGCGCGCTGGTCGAAGCCACGTATCGACTTCCGGACGAATCGACCGTTCGTCTGACAACCCATCTGCAGCAACGGGCTGAGGGCAATCCGTTTTTCGTTATCGAATTCCTTCGTTCGCTGGAAGGGAGTGTCTTGCTTCGGACCGCGGATGGCGCCTGGATGCTCGGCGCGCTGGAAGCGGCGCGCATTCCGTTGCTCCTCCGGCAAGTGATCGACCAACGGCTGTCCCGAATCGGCCCAGAGGCCGAGGCGCTGCTTGCCATTGGCGCCATCATCGGGCAAAGCGTGCCCCTCGCATTATGGTCGGCGGTCAGTGGAACGACGCAGGCCGCATTGATCGAGCTGGTGGAGCGAGCTATCGAAACCAACATCATGGGCGCAACCGCTGACGGCACCGCGGCACGGTTCACCCATGCGTTGATTCGTGATTCGCTCTACGAAGGGGTATTGCCACCGAAGCGGCGAGCTTGGCATTTGCAGATTGCCGAAGCCCTCTTGCGTTTGGAAGCTGCCGTCGATCCGGACGAGGTTGCGTTTCACCTATATCAGGCCGGAGATCGGCGCGCTGCGGATTGGTTGACTCGCGCGGGAGAGCGGGCGCAACTCGCGTTTGCCTGGCGAACGGCAGTCCAGCGTTTCGAATCAGCGCTGACACTCCTCGAGCACGATCCTGCCGCATCTGGTGAGCGCGGTTGGTTGCGGCTTCGCCTGGCGTTGCTCCGCCGGTTCGAAGATCCCGCCGCCGGAGTCGGGCTGCTGGTGGAAGCAGAGCGCCTCGGCCGCGATGCGGAGGATCGGGCGCTCATTGCCTATGCCCGTTTCTTTCAGGGAATGTTGCGATGCATGCAGGATGATTTTCAGCTTGGGATCGAAGCGGAAGAGGCGGGCATTGCCATGCTCGACGCGCTCACTCCGCATGACCGCGCGCGCTTGCTTGCGGTGCAAACGACAAGCGATCAGCTCGATCCGCAGAACGGCCGGGGAGAATTCACACTCGCACTGGCGGGAAATGGCCGCCTCGAACAGGCTCGGACGCTCGGTGAACACCTCATCGGTTTACCCGCGGATCAAACAACCGGCTCGCTCGGTGATGCCTGGTACGGCTTGGGCTTTACCTATGCAGCCCTTGGACGTCCAGAAGCTGCGAGGCAGGCGTTTCAAAACGCTCGCGCCGTCTTCGCTGCCGAAGGGCACCGGAGTATGGTCACGGCGTCACTGTTCGACGAGCTGATGGTCGTGTTGCTGCCATACAGGATCGACCGGACAACTGAACGCACGCGCATGGAATTCGAGCTCGCCGAATCGTTCGAGATTCTGGATGGCATCACCGACCAGCAATCGAAGCGGGCCGCCCGGGTGGTGTCCGCGGTGATTGCTGGAGAATGGGCTGAAGCGATCGATATGCTCGAACAGTGCAGCCTGCGTTTCATGCGACGCCATATCCCCGCGTTGCTTGCGCCGATTGCGCGTGTTCAGGGTGACTACGAGCGGGCATGGTTGCTGCTCTCCCAGCTGTTTCCCGTCGGACCCGACACGTCGCCGAAGAATTTGTCGATCGAGTCCGTGGCACTCCGCCCGCTTGCGGTCGCCTTGGCGCTCGATGCGGGAGACCACGAATTGGCGCGGCGTTGGCTCGAGTCGTTCGACGCCTGGCTGATCTGGAGTGGCAGCATCGCAGGGCAAGCCGAAGCACACTTGTGGTGGGCGGCGTATCTGCGGGCGGTGGGCGATCGCGAAGCAGCACGAATACGCGCTGAACAAGCGTTGGCCGCTGCCAGTGCACCGCGCCAGCCGCTGGTGCTCCTGGCGACGCGGCGATTCCTGGGAGAGCTGGATCTGGCCGACGAGCGGCTCATCCAGGCAGAAGAGCAGTTTGCGGCAGCGATGTCGCTGGTAGATTCGATCGGTTCGGCACACGAGCGCTCGCTGACCATGCTGGCGCGGGCCGATCTCCTTCGAGTGCGCGGCGAGTTCCGCGCGGCGCGCGCGTTGCTCGATGCGGTACGCGCGATCAGCGTGCCAATGAATGCCGCGCTCACATTGTCAATGGTCGATGCGCTCGAAGCGCGGCTGCCCGCTGAGTCGTCGCCTGTCGAGAAACCTCCCGCTGGCCTGACGCCGCGGGAAGTCGATGTCTTGCGGCTGTTGGCAATGGGGTTGCCAAATGGGGAGATCGCCCTTCGACTCAGCCTGAGCTCCCGGACGATCGACACCCACCTCACCAACATCTACGGAAAGCTCGGCGTTTCCACACGCGGAGCAGCAATTCGCTTCGCGCTCGAGCATGATCTGAGCCAGAGCTCCTGACACCTCCGGAGAATTCCGTAGACCTGTCGTCCGATCCTCCGAACGCAATTACGAGGTTCTCACGATGCGCTTTGGCCGTGGTGGGTCTACTGTCGCGTTGAACCCTTGTTCTGGGTGGCGGACAGACCTGAGCCGAGGAACGGGCGTCGTTTCGGCGCGCAGCGTGGTGAGTACGGGAACACGCCGGCGGCTGCCCACAATCGAGCATCGGGATCAGGAAGGGAGGACCATCGGTGGCGCTCCTCGCCGTTCAACACACCGTCGATGACGTCGGGATATGGCGTCAAATCTATGACTCGCTGGAGGAGGTACAGCGCGACTGGGGTGTCATCGACGCATCGGTTCATCAGTTGGCAAACGCTCCCGATGTCGTGCTCGTCATCCGCCACTTCGCCACCGTAGCCCAGGCGCATGGATTCCTGACCAGCCGCGAAGTTCAGGCCGCCATGAAGCAAGCCGGGGTGAGAGGTGTGTCTCGCGTCGAAATCTACGTCTAGCGCTCATCGCGCCGATCGCTCAAGCCGCTCGAATCTCGTCAGCACCTGCAGGAGGAAAGATCGACATGAAACGGATCTCGATGTTTTTGCTGAGCGCCTTCCTGGCGTTCGGTGTGCTTCTGCCGCACGCGAACTCCGCCAGGGCGGGCGCCACCGAGGATCTCTACGCCGCCATCAATACCTATCGACAATCGCTTGGTCTGACTGCTATTCCGTTGTCACCAGAATTGACCGCGGTCGCGCGAGCCCACGTTCAGGATCTTATGGCCAACGCTGCTACCGACCCAAACTACACCGGAGCCGGCTGCGTGCCTCACGGTTGGTCCAGCCAGGGGCAGTGGACCGGAGGGTGTTACAAGTTCGAAGATCCAACCACATTTCCCATCATGTGGAATAAGCCCGGGGAAATCGCGAACTACCAGGGCAGTGGCTTCGAGGTGCTCTTTGGCGACGGGCAATCGGCCGTTACCGCGGATGCCGCCCTGCAAGCATGGAAGTCAGATCCTCCCCACAACGACGTTATCGTGAATCAAGGCACATGGCAAAGCCACCCGTGGCAAGCCGTTGGAGTCTGGGTCGAGGATGGCTGGGCATCGGTTTGGTTCGGTGAGGTCGCGGACCCCGGCGCGACGCAACCCGCAGCCGCACCGGCTGCACCGGCCGCTCCGCCAGCGACCGACAACGGCACTGGCAATGGAACCGCCGGAGGGACGGATGCAGGCGCTGGGGCCGACACGGCCACGACCGGAGGAAATGCGCCAGCCGGTGGAACAACCGATACCACCGGGGCCGGCACAGGAAACGCGGCCGCGGCAACCGCCAACACCCAAACCTGCGCCGACGGTGAAGAATCGGCGTTCCTGCAGCTCATCAACGACTACCGGGCCCAGAGCGGATTGCCGGCACTGGCGTTCAGCCAAACACTGAGCGTCGCGGCCGACACGTTGAGCAAGGATATGGCAACGAAGGATTTCTTCAGCCACACCGGTTCCGATGGATCGTCGTTCGTCGACCGCATTACCGCGGCTGGCTATCCTGATCCTGGTAACACTGCGGAGAATATCTTCGCCGGCGATCCCACAGCCGCGGGCGCGATGCAGTGGTGGAAGAACAGCCCTCCGCACAATGCCAACATGTTGAGCCCGACGGCCAAGGCCATCGGCATCGCTCGGGTCAATAATCCGAACTCCACCTTCCAGTGGTATTGGACGACCGACTTCGGCGCGACCGTCGATGGCGCGGCATGTACGGGTGATGCCGCGGCTGTTGTGATAGGAGGAGCGACCCAGGCAGCCCCGGCGGCGCCGGCCGGCGCGCAACCCCCGGCCACAACGGGAACGAACAATGGAGCGAACGAAACGACCAATCCCGCGAATGTCACCGCCAACATGGCGAGTTGCCCGCAGGGCGAAGAATTGGCCTTCGTGCAAGCACTCAATGACTTCCGGGCCCAAAACAATCTGCCGCCTATGACCGTCAGCTCGGCTCTCAGCGCGGCCGCGGAAGCGCAAGCCAGCGACATGGCCGCGAATAACCTGACCACCGACGCCGGTTCGGACGGTACGACCATCGGCGCCCGGGCGACCAATGCGGGATATACCGGCGGCATCGGGGACATGTGGGGATTCACCGAGACAGGGCAGGCCATGCTCGATTCGTTCAAGGGCACGACCTCCCTCAGTGCCATTTTGCTCAGTCCCGGTTTCGTGACCGTGGGCGTGGCGCGCGGCGAGAATGCCAATGCGCCCGGGAAGTGGTATTGGATGGTCCTGGTGGGCAATACCGCCGATCCGAATGCTTGTGCGGCCGCCGCGACTGCACCGCCCGCGGATACGGCTCCGGCAGCTCCGGCGACCGACACCGGCACGGACACCAATGGGAACGACACCGGCGGGAATACCGGCCCCGCGGCGCCGGGAGGAGGAACGGACACCGGCAATACCGCCGTCGATACCGATGGCGACGGCCT
>DASTFJ010000117.1:0-27238 GCA_035708745.1 Thermomicrobiales bacterium
ACCTGCTCGGCATCGAAAGCGTTGGCACCGTCGACATAGTCGTTGAAGATGACGTTGGAGGCATCGACCGCATCGGCGCCGCTGGCCTTGGCGCTGTCGTCGAAGAAGGTCTGCCACCCATCGAGACTCGCCCAGCCCCACTGACCGCCGTTGCGGGTATCCCAATCGCCGCGGAAGACGTTCGCCAGCTCCATGAGCGACTGCACGGCGACCGACTTGTCAGCGAAGGTGTCGTTCAGCGCCGCCGAAATCTCCGGCGCTTCCATGGTGATCTGGGTAGCGGCTACTGGATTGAGGTAGCCGAATTGCAGTCCCATCGCCCAACCCTTGAGGTAGTTGGTGTAGAGATCCTTCAGACTCTCGTCCTCGAAATCGCCGCGGCGGATCTGGAACGAATTCGCCGGGAAGACCGACCACTCGTACCCGAGGATATAGTCGAAGTCGAGTCCCGTCGCCAGCCACTGGGCGCGCAGACCCTCCCAGGAGAGGGCGGCGTCGGCCTGTCCGGCCTGCAGTGTCTGCGCCCAGCCGGTGCCGGCTGCCACATAGTTCACCTTGGACGGATCGCCGCCGGCCTGCACGACCATCGGATCGACGATCGCGGCCCAGCCGATATCGCCGAGCACCATTGTTTTCCCTTCCAGGTCCTTGGCGGAGGTGATGCCGCCCGGGTTTCCCTTCGGCAGCGCGATATCGAAGACGTCATAGGCGCCCATCTGGAAGACAGAGACCAGATCGAGCCCCTGGGTGATGGCGTCGGTGAAGACGCCTGGGGAGACATAGGACATATCGGCATCACCGTCGACCACATTCTTGGCCGAGGAGGTCGACTCGAGAATGGCCGGCAGGAGCTGGGTTTCGATATCGCCGAAATAGCCGAAGTGGCTGGCGACCCAATAGGGATAATCGTCGAGCACTTCCAGCGTGCCGCGCGGGGAGACCCAGATGACCGAGTTGCGGGCATCCTGCGCGGAGGCAGCCAGGCGCCCGAGGCTGCCGAACATCGGCATGGCTACCCCGGCCGCCGCGGCCGTGCCCAGGAAGCGGCGGCGGGTGGAACGACTTCGAGTGACATCTATGTGACGGCTCATTTGACCTCCTGTTCGTTCGGCTGCCAACCTGGTCAGCCACGTTACGTCGGTTCCCGGTTCGTCATCGAACCGTATCTCGAGCGGCGCCGCAACGCTTGCGGGAGCGCCGGCTCAATTCGGGGGCAATCAGGCCTGCCAGCTGGCCCAGCGTTTTCCGATCCAGTAGAAGATCACATAGATCAGGATACCCAGCACCGCCAGAATGACGATGATCGACCAGAAATTCGCCATTTGGATGCGTGACGAGTAGTACATCAAGCGGTTGCCCAGCCCCTCGCCCGACCCGACGATCTCGGCGCCGACAGCGGTCAGCAATCCGAAGATCGCGCCGACCATGAGTCCGACGATGATCATTGGCAGCGCCAATGGAAACCGCACTTTGGTAAAGATCTGGAAGGTGCTGGCGCCATACGATCTGGCTAACGCCAGCTTCGCCAGATCGGTTCTGCGGAAACCGGTGGCGGCGTTGATCATCACCATCGGACCGCTGGCCAGCGCCACCGCGATCACGCGAGGCTGGATACCGAACCCCAGCTTCTGCACCAGCAGCGGCACCAGCGCGATCATCGGGGTGGTCACCAGCAGCAGGATATAGGGGGTCACGATCTTTTCGGCGAAGGGGAATTGGGTGATGACCGCCGCCAGCAGAATACCGAGCGACGCCCCGATGAAGTAACCGAGGAAGAGGACCTTCAGGGTCACCAGCAGATGCGGCCAATAGAGCGGCCGGAAGTTCCGCCAGAGGGATTCGCCGATCTCGCTGGGCGCCGGAAAGGTATAGGCCGGCACATCGAACACGCGGACGATGATCTCCAATCCCCCAATGACGCCACACGCCACCAGGATCAGGATCAGCGCCTCTTTCCAGTTACTGGCGAAGCCCGTATCGGCCAGCGCCGACATATTCGAGAGACCGACTTCCTGATTCTCCGCGCCACTGCTGTCGAAGGTCGGGATGTTGTCGCCAAGGACATCGGACATCGTGCTATTCCCCTGCTTTCCTGGCGGACACACCGGCAACCTTGCGCGTCACCTCAGCAACATGCTCCGGACGGTACGACCCCTGGATGATCGTGTCCTTGATCTCGAAGATTTTCTCGATGAACGGCGGCGAATACGTTTCTTCGATGGTGCGCGGGCGCGGTAGATCGATATCGAAGATATGCGCGACGCGACCCGGACGTGGGGTGAGCACCACCACCCGATCGGCCAGCAGGATGGCTTCGCTGACATTGTGGGTGACGAAGACGATCGTCTTGCCGGTCTCCATCCAGAGTTTCTGGATGAGCAGATTCATCTCGTCGCGGGTGAAGGCATCGAGCGCGCCGAACGGCTCGTCCATCAGGATGATATCGGGATCGAACGCCAGGCAGCGCACGATGCTGGCCCGCTGCTGCATCCCGCCGGAGAGCTCCCGGGGGAATTTGGTTTCGAATCCCGTCAGCCCGACCTCGGCCAGCAGATCCTGGATGCGGGGCTGATATGGTTTCGAATCGATCTTCTTGATTTCGAACGGGAACTCGATGTTTTTTTGCAGATTGCGCCAGGGCAGCAGGTTAGCTTCCTGGAAGATCATGCCGATCTCGGGGCGCGGTCCGGTGACAGTCGATCCGTCGATCACCACCTTGCCGGAGGTCAGATCGTGCAACCCGGACATCGCCCAGAGCAAGGTGCTCTTGCCACAACCGGACGGCCCGACAATGGCGATGAACTCGCCCTTGCGAATATCGAGGGTGATGTCCTCCAGCGCATGCACGCTGCCGGTGTTCGTTTTGTAATACTTGGTTGCGTGTTCGACCTGAACCACGCCGGAGCGCTCGACGCCGCCCGTCGCGTTCATCGCTCTTTCCGTTTGGACCACGTGCGCTCCTGGGGCATCGCCATCGTCCTGCGTTGCACGGAAGTGCGAGCTCTTCCGGCGGCCGGACCTCGACTCGATCGTGCGCGGTTTTGCGCTGGCGTGTATACATTCTGATCGTTCGCCGGATTCTATTGGGGTTCGAGAGACATTGTCAACGCGTCATCTTGCAATTTCTACCGGCGCATCGCGGGATCGAATGAAATGATCTGTGTAAAGCTGACGAGTCGATGAGCGGGTCACGATCGAAACGCCGGCCGCTTGGCACGGGCACCGCCGCATTGTGCGCCCTGCTCGATGCCTTCGCCTTGCAAATGAATCTCGGCGCGGCCTCCGGCAGTTTTCCGCTGCTGCGTACACCGCTTGCCGTCGGCGCGCGCGGTCTCTCCACCGTGATTCGATATTGGTCGACCAGCTGGGTCGGCGCCACGCTCGGTCTCGCCTGGGTCATCCGCACCTTCCGGCGTGGCAAGCAACCGCCAACCCCCTGAACCCCCATCTCCCATTTCAGGTCGTAGTCGCAGCCCTCCGTGGCTGCCTGTTTCCCGAAGCCAACCGTGGTGGTTGACGAGAAAGCACCCAGAGAGGGGTGCGGCTACGCGTTCTTGACGAGACCCTTCTCGCTCAACCCAGGGGCGTGTAGTAATTCGCGTATTGCCAGATCGATTTGGCAAGCAGGTCCGCATTACTGATCTCCGGATCCAGGAAGCGGGCCGGATCGAGCAAGGAGAGATCGATCTCCGGCGCGCCGCCGGCGATCCACTCGGCGATGGTTGCGCCGAGCCCAGTGGACATCGAAAATCCGCTGCCGTTGCACCCGCTGACAACCCAGAAGCCATGAATGCCCGGCATCGGTCCGGCGATGAACTTCCCATCCGCCGTCATCGTGAAGAGTCCGGCGCGCTCCTCTTGTGCGGTGGCGTTGGCGATGGCCGGCATGGAGCGTTTCATGCGGTCGTGCGCCTCGCCCAGCACCGCCCGGCTGACGGGCACCATATCGAGCGACATGGTCTGTCCCGGCTCAGGACCGAAGGGCAAGGGATCGGGTTCGAAGATGCCGTACATCAAGCCGCCCCGCGCCGGCCGAGCATAGCCCGCCGCATCGGTAATGCGAATGATCGGCAGATCGGCGGGCACGCCGTCGATCGGCGCGGTGATACGCAGCGAATGGCGCATCGGCACGATCTTCACGTCCACGCCGGCCATCTGCCCGACGATCCGTGCCCACGCTCCGGCGGCATCGACCACCACCGGCGTCCCGACGTATCCACGGGTAGTTTGGACGCCCCGCACCTCGCTATTTTTGACGTCGATCCCGGTCACGGCGGTATGCCCGACCGCTTCCATCCCGACCCGCCGACCCGCCTGCATGAGCGCGACTAACAGCGCCTTTGGCTCCTCGATGTAGAGATCGTCCTGGATGAAATAGGCGCTGACGAAATCGCTGGAATCGACATACGGGCAGCGGCGCATCGCCTCGTCGCGATCGAGCCGCTCGGTCTGCACGCCCCAACCCGTCGCGTCCTCGATCTCGGCTTCGACCATCGATGCATGTTCGGGCGTGCGCGCAACGAAGAGACTGCCCGGCTGGACATAGGGAACAGCAATTCCGGTTTCCTGCTCGAACCCTTTGATGATCTCGATCGACCGCTTCGTCAGCTTCGTTTTGGTTTCGTTGGACTGGATGTTCTTGAACAGACCAGCCGCCCTTGCCGAGGTCTGCGTTCCTGGTTCGAACTGATCCAGCACCAGGACGTTCCGAAGCCCGTTTTGCGCGAGAGCGAATCCGGTGCCAAGACCAAAGGCACCGGCGCCGATGACAACGGCATCGGCATAGCCAGGAAGTGGGTCAAGAGTCAAGTGTCCAGAGTCAAGTGATACGGACGTCGTGTTATTACCTGCCACCCGTTCGGTCCTCGTTAAGATGATTGATCAACCCGCGCAACGGTTTTCGCGAATGCATACATGCATGGGTCGCGCGGCTGAACGCGCTATCGTCAAGTAGTCCGACTCGTCTCGCAACGACCAAGTGGGTTTCGACCTCACGCAGCGATCCTTGGGCTATGTGAAGAAAGTGCAGAAATTCCTTCTTGCTTGCTCTCCCCTGCCCCTCGGCGATGTTTGCCGCTACGGAAACCGCTGCGCGGCGGGTTTGACTTGTCAGTCCATACGATTCTGCGCGTGGCCATGATTTCGTCACCTCATAAACAACCACGGCGAGTTCAATAGCATTCTTCCATGCAATCAGATCATTTTGAGCAAGGTCGGTGTTGTACGAACCTCGGGGTTCCCGAATCCCGCCGTAGTCGGAGGCTTCGCTCTGCTCGAAGTACCAGAACAACTCTGGATCCCTGTCCATGTCACGTTCCCTTTGGGCACTTGACTCTTGACCCTGGACTCTTGACCTATCGCCCTGGCTTCTCCCGGACGCCTTGTAGATCTTTGTTCAAACGGTAGTTGCCGGCGGAGATACCGCCGTCCACGGGGAGTGCCACACCTGTAATCCAGGACGCATCGTCGGAGCAGAGAAAGAGGGCGGCTTTGGCGACGTCTTCCGGCTCGCCGACGCGGCCGAGCGGATACCAGGGAGTGAGCTGGTCGAATGCGGTCGGGTCGGCTTCGAGGCGCTTGTCCCAGATGGGGGTGCGGATCGTGCCGGGGGCGATCAGATTGACGCGCACGCCGTCCTCGCCGTAGTGGATTGCCATGTTCTGGGTGAGATTGACCATGCCGGCCTTGGCGGCGGAATACGCCGATTCGCCGATCGCCACCAGACCGTTGATCGAGCCGATATTGAGAATCACCCCGCTCTGGCGCTCGATCATGCCCGGCAGCACCTCACGCGAGCAGAGATAAACGCCCTTGAGGACGACGTCTACGTTCAAATCCCACATCGCCTCGTCGAAATCGGTGATGCGGTCGCCGATCGAGAGCCCGGCGTTGTTGACGAGGATGTCGATCCGGCCGTATTGGTCGAGGGCAGCGCCAATCGCCACCTTCACCGCGCTCGCATCGGCGACGTCGATCGCCAATCCCGTGGCGACGCCACCGGCGGAAGTGATGAGGTTCGCGGTTTCGAGCGCCCGCTCGGGAATCAGGTCGGCGGCGACCACGGTTGCCCCTTCCCGCGCAAAGAGCTGGCAGATCGCCCGGCCAATGCCGGAGCCGCCGCCGGTTACGAATGCCACCCGATCCTGTAATTTCATCGTGGTTCCCTCACCCCTTGAATGCGCCTTCCTGCAAGGCTTTCGTATACCACCGTTGCCCAACTCCGAGCAGGATGACGGTTGGAATCAATGCGACCAGGAACCGGGCGGAGGCGCCCGGTCCGATCCCGCCCAGCGAGACCGCCAGCGTGCGATGGTCCTGATCGTTCATCAAGACGCTGGCGAGCATGTACTCGCTCCAGGCGTACATGAAGTTGATGATCACCACGACCACGATGCCGTTCTTGACCATGGGGAGCATGATTCCGCCGAGGATACGTAGCGAGGACGCTCCGTCGACACGGGCCGAATCGGGAATCTCTCTGGAGACCATTTGAAAGACGGCCCACATCACGAGAATCGAAATCGCGGTGCTGGCGGCAATGTACGGCAACATCAGCGCCCAGGTTTGATCGATCAACCCGAGATCCCAGTGGAGCTGGAAGACGCCGATCATGGAGGTGACCTGAATGGGAAAGAAGAGGGATCCCACCAGGATGAACAGCACCACCGACTTGCCGGGCGTCGCCAGATGGGACAGGGCGTATCCCGCCAGGACCGCGGAGAGCGTGCCGACCACGACGGTCAAACCGGTCACGAAGAGGCTATTCCAGTAGAGACGGAAGAAGAGATTGTCGAGAGAGAAATTGGTCCAGACCCATTGGTATCGGGCAAAGAGCGGATGCACGAACTCGCGCGGCCAGATGTTGTTATGGACACTGTCGACCTTCGATTTGAGCGAATTCATGAAGACGAAGAAGACCGGGAACAGCACCCAGACGCACATGAGCAGGAGAAACGCGTGGCGCCCGGCCGCGCGCCAGGGGATGCGTCCCCGGCGAGACGCAACGACGACGCGTTCCTGATGCGAAGCGCGCGGCTGGGTGGCGAGCATGTTGGCTGAGCTGGAGCTCACGGGGCGGTATCCGGGTGAAAGAACCGATCGTTCCCGGCAGGATAACGCAGGGGCGGCATGACGCCGCCCCTGCGCGCCGGAATGCGGATCAGGTCTTGAGTGCGCCTTCCTGCAGACCCTTCATATACCAGCGCTGGGCGAGAGCGAAGGTAAGCAGCGCCGGAATGATGGCGATGATATAGAGAGCTGCCATACGCGGCCAGAGCAGACCGCCGACTCCGGCCCCGGCCGAACCGAGGAAAACCGGGAGTGTGCGCTTGTCCAGGTCGTTCATGAGCGTCAGCGCAAGCAGATATTCGCCCCAGGCTGCTACGAAATTGACAATGATCACGACCACGACACCGTTCTTCACCAACGGAAAGACGATGCCCACCAGAGTACGCACCGAGTTCGCGCCGTCGATCTTGGCGGAATCGGTCAGATCCTTTGGCACGGTCTGAAAAACGCCACGCATGATGAAGATCGAAATCGCCACACTCAGCGCGGTGTACGGGAGCATCAGACTCCAGGTCTCGTTGATCAGACCGAGCCGCTTCTGGATATTGAAGATGCCGATGATCGCTGTGACCTGCGTCGGAAAGAACATCGATGCCACCAGCAACGCGGTCACAATGCGCTGCCCGGGTGTTTTGAGATGCACCAGTGCGTAGCCGGCGAGCACGGAGGTGACGGTCGCTGCCACCACCGTCAGCGAGGTCACCAGCACGCTGTTCTTGAACAGCGTCCAGATCGGACCGACCTTGCGCGGGTTGTTGAGCACGAAGTCGTAGTTTTTAAGCACCGGACTGATGAAACCGTTCTGCGGCCAAATCCAGTTGTGCGCGCCGTCCTGCAGGGTCTTGAATGACAACAGCAGCACCCACATGAGGGGCAGTAGCACCCACAGGCACATAGTGATGAGGAAGATATGCCGGCCCACTGCCTTCAGGGAGATTCCCCTTTTCGGCGCCCGGTGGACCGCTTCGGAGACATTGGCCGTCGTGACGGCGCTCGTGGGAGCGGTTGCTTGCATGGTGCTCATCGTGCTCCCCCTAGTCCCGCGGCCGGAAGATGTAGAACATGACGGCCACCACGATCAACATGAGGATGGCGCCCATCCAGCCGATGGCCGCGGCATATCCCCGGAACTGCACACCGCCATTGAAGGCGGTGTCGTACATATAGACCGTCCAGGTATAGGTGTTCTTGGTACGGTCGTAGCCGCCCATGATGATGTATTCGGTAATGACCGCCATGGCGCTGCCGAAGCGGACGACCATCAGCACCAGCAGGATGGGCAGTAGGCGCCAGACGGTAATGCCCCAGAACATGCGCCATTCGCCGGCGCCATCGACGCGGGCCGCGTCGGGAAGGTCTTTGGGAATCGTCGCAAGCCCCGCCAGAAAGAACATGGTGTGGTAGCCAAGCCCCCACCACCATTCCATGGCGGCGATCGAAAAAAAGATCAGCTTAGGGTCCTGCAGCCATTGCGGCTGGGTCGCGATCGTGAAGAGATGGAGCTTGTCGACGAGGATGTAGTTGACCGGCCCGATGTAGTTGTTGTACATCCAGAGCCAGAGAATGAAGATCAGCGGCGCGGGGATCATCGCCGGAATCAGCAGAATGATCCGGTAGACCGTTGCCACGCGCTCGTTTTTGACCCGATCGATGAAGATCGCGGTGATCATCGGAATGAAGATCATTCCGGGCAGAAAGATGAGAGTAAAGATCAGTGCGCGTTCGATCCCCTGCCAGAAGAGGTGATCGCCAAGCACATCGCGGTAGTTCTGAAGCCCGATGAAGTTGGGAGATTCTTCGTCGAGGAACTTGTCGTCGGTGAAGCTCAGCCGCAACGAGCTATAGATCGGCAGAATCTGCCAGCCGACGAAGAAAAAGATCGCGAGAATCAGGTACGGATAGCTCGTCAGAATATGTTTGGCAGTCTGTCCCATGCCTGTCCGCGTCTGGTCCACCGCCGGCGCCACTGCATGTGCGCTCACCGGCGCTATGCTGGATTCACCCATACTCGAGTTTCTCCTGGGATCGAACGTTTCCTAGCCAGCTCGGAACGCCGGCATGTCACCTGATGACCCATAGCGCGCCCACGGCGTTCGCGATGCAATCGAAGGGCAAAGAAACCCGGTGGAGCTCTTCGCTCCACCGGGTCCCGGATATCAGACTTAGACCTGCGGGTCTTTGCCCGTCTGCTTCTTGTACTCGGCGAGTACCGCGTCCATCGCCTCTTGACCGGCGGTCTTGGCATCGGCCGTATCGCCCGAGAGGTATTTCTGCCAGATCGGCCGCGCGGTGTCGAACTGCGAGATCGCCAGCAACGAGGGAGCGATTGCCTTGGCATCGGCCAGCGCGTCGCGGATCTCGAAGACCCACGGGTTGGCGGTTACGTAGTCGGGCGGTGTGGCATCCCATTCCGCCCACTTCGACTGGGTCACCGGCATCTGGCCGACAGCCGAGGTGCCGCCGTCCGGATCGCCCTGCACCGAGTTCTTCCAGATGGCATCGTCCGACTGGATCGCCTGGATGAACTCGACCATCTTCGGCTTGTTGTTGCCGTATTTGAAGAGCACCGCACCCGTGTCCCAGAAGACTGTGCCGCCCACGCCGTCGGCCGTCTTCGGCAGGCGGGCCAGGCGCAGCTGGCTCGGATCGGGCCAGGTGAAGGAATAGGTCAGCGGCGCATTCTGGTATTTGAAGTAGTAGCCAGCCTGCTCGGCGGCCCAGGCGGCCTGATCGACCAACGTGGTGTTGTCCACACCGGCTGCGGCCAGAATGTCTGGCGCGGTCCACTGCATCATGCTCTTCATGATCTCCAGCGCCTGAATGGCGGGATCGCTGTTATATCGGAAGAGTCCGTCCGGTGTATAGACATCGGTGCTGATCGAGTGGGTCACGGGAATCAACGAGCGCCAATCGCGGTTGTCGAACAGCAGGCCGAACTGCGCGGCGCCGCTCTCCTGCACTTTCTGGGCATTGGCGATGAACTCGTCCCAGGTCGCGGGAGCGGTTTCCGGATCGATTCCGGCCTTCTCCAGAATGCCCGCATTGGACGCCTGCACGCAGATGTCGAGCAGCAACGGCCAGACATACCAGGCGCCATCGACCGAACCTTCGGCCAGGGTGGCCGGGAAGAGATCGTTCTTGATCTCGTCGGTCGCATAGGTGTCCCACGGTTCGATCGTGCCCGTGGCAACGAGCTGGAGCATCTCCAGGAACGGCGTGACTCCGCCGTACATATCCCAGGTGCTGGCCTCGTCGTTGGCCTCGGCGATGAACCGGTCATTGCCGAAGTTCTCGGTCGGGGCGACATCGACTGTCACGCCTTGAGCGTCGCCAACGTCATAGATACCCGGGTGCAGGTTGAGCTCCCAGTCGTAGAACGTCGCGGTCGGCTTGCCTTCCTCCGCAGCCAGCGTGCCTCGGATCGTCTCCTGCGCCAAAGCCGCAAGGACCGGCGCGCTGATGCCGAGCGCCGCGCCCCGGATGAGTACGTCACGCCGGCTGATCTTGCCGGAGAGTGCGTCTCCCCAGAGTCGCTGCATTGGGGTCTTTTCCGCCATGCTTCAAGTCCTCCTGTGCCGTACTCGAAAACGGACTCGGATTTTGTGGGTCACGCACCAGTTTGCGTAACTCAGCTGTTTGGGCGGAGGGATTGTAGGAACGTAAGAAAGACAATGTCAAGACGGCAACTTCTCAGAAGTCGGCCGATCTTTTGTTACTTTTGCGGAAGTATTGGAGTGTAAAGCCGAATATGTGGGAAACACTTTGGAATTGAGTAGCATTCCAACACAAGAAAGCCGCGGTGAGGGCGAGCGAGGCGGAACGCCCGGCTGGCTCGCACAGAACAGGAGCGCGTTGCATGACGGTTGCCAAGTCGATTCGGACAGTGCTGGTACCGCTCGATGGATCAGAAACCGGCGAGCGGGCGTTGCCTTGGGCGAAAGCAGTCGCCGGAGCGGACGCCGAAATCGTGCTGATGGAAGTCACGCCGGTGGCGAGCACGATCAGATCGTTCGGTGGTCAAGTGATCGGCGCCGCCGAAACGATCCAGGAAGGCTACCGGCAAATGGCCGAAACTCAGCTGAACGATGCCATTGCGAAATGGTTCGACAAGAGCGCCCGGGTCAGCACCGTCATCGCAACCGGTGATCCCGGCGAACAGATTCTGGCCGTCGCCGCCGAGAAAAACGCCGACCTGATCGTGATGTCGAGTCATGGCCGGGGCGCGATCGGACGCTTCGTGAGCGGCTCGGTAGCCGACCGGGTCGTACGGCATGCGCCCCTGCCGGTGATGATCGTCGGTCCCGACGGCGAGATCGCAACCGAGGCGAAGATTGCCCGAATTGTCGCGCCGGTCGAGGATTCCGAGCTCTCGCGGGCGGCCCTGCCGGTCGCGGCGGCACTTTCGAAGTCGACCAACGCTCCGGTCACGGTGATCAATGTTGTGGTGCCATCGAACGATGTTTCGGCCATTTATCCGGGCATGATCGGAACGGTGCCTCCCTCCGCGTTCGAGAACGCGCAGGAGCGCATGACGGAAGACGCGAAAGCGGTGGTCGACCAGGCCGTCTCAGCCTTGAAAGGGAATGGCGTCGACGCCAGCGGCGAGATTTACCAGGGCGGCGCGGCTAATTCGATCATCTCGGCGTTACAACCGGGCGATGTGATCGTGCTCTCCAGTCACGCGCGCAGCGGATTGGCGCGCTGGGTGATCGGCAGCACCTCGATGAAACTCATCCGCAACGGTCAGGCGCCGGTCGTGATCGTCACTCGCGAATCGGTCGAAGCGAGCGAATCAAGCAGCTGACCAGCTCGCCACCAGCATGCCGTAATAGGTCGGCGCCTCATAGCTGAGGAGCTCGACCTGCATCGGCGCGCGTTCCAGCACCCCCTGGAGCATCAACGCCTGCCAGAGTCCATCGATGGCCGCGGACGACGCATCCTGGTCGCTGATCTGTCGCAGCTTGTCGAGTGCGTTGCGCTCGATCAGATCGACGACGCACCGATCGACCTGTTCCGCCAGTGGATGAAACCCGTAGGGTCCCGATTCCTTGTGGGTGTGCGCCCAGTCGCACGAGGCGATGAAGGCGATGCGGCGGCCATCGGTTTCGGCGGCATCCGCGACCGCGTGGCCAAAGTCGATCAGCGATTGGCGGGGAAGCGCCCGCGAGGGCGAGACCAGCACCACACTTGGGCCGTCATCGCCTTCGGGCGTGCGAGAGAGCACGTCGCCGGAGCCCGGAACATTGCGATCGTGCCCCAGAAACCAGAGCGGAACCAGCATTCCCCAATCGAGCGGCAGCACCGACTGATCGCGCCGATTGCCGGCAAAACCCGTGGTCACCACGGGAACGCCCATCTCCCGCGCACGGGCGGCGATGTCATCGGTCAGCAAAATATCAACCGGCACGTTCATTTCCACGGCGCGGCCATTCCAGGCGAGGGTCCCGGCGGCGCGGCCGGTGCCGGCCAGCGCCACGTAGCCATCGACCCGCACACCGTGCGGGCCGGCGATCACGACCGCATCGGCGCCCGATTCCGCGAACTGCCGCCCCAGCTCCTGCAGGGCGCTCCGGGTGCGCAGCGCGCCCTCGGCCTGATCGCTCAGCTCCGGAATCAGCGGAAATCCGTGCGGGGCGATGCCGCCGAAGACGATAGGCATGGGTGTCCTTCTTCCTACGTTTCCAGGTCCTGGGTCCTGAGACGATCGTAGCGAAGGGCCTCGGTGCCCTCACGGATCCAGGGTCAAGAGTCAAGTGTCAAGGGCTGCTTGCTCTAAACGGTCTCAGGACTCAGGGCTCAGGACCCAGGGCGTATCGGCGCCCGGGTTATCACGCTCTTCGGTATAAACGTATACACCGGCTGGCCGCGCGGTGTAGAGTGAAGATCGCGAAGAGTGCGCCATCCGGAAGGGATCGAGATGATCAGCCTCAGGGAAGCTCGCGAGCAAAAGGGCCTGTCGGTCGAGGAGCTGGCAGCCGCCGCCAATGTCCAGGCGGAGACGATCACGTCGATCGAGGCCGGAGACGCCCGCGCCTCGACCGTGGTGGCGTTGAAGCTCTCGAAGGCGCTCGGCAAGTCGATGACCGAGATTGCGGAGCTGGCTCCGCAAATGACCGGGGTTTTGGGTGGCGGGGCCGACCCGCTCCTTGGTCCACGGGTCGGCCCGCGGTAACGCCCTGGTCCGGGGGCCGGGGGCAGAAGATGGTCGGATGTTCTCCGGACCCCGGACCTGGCACTCCGGACTAACGTGGCGGCGGCGGCATCAGCCAGTCGTCGGTATTGCGCTCGTCTCCCTCGTCGAACGTCTCGTCGACGAAGAGCTCTGCGTCCTCCCCCGTATTGTCGGTCTGGTTGGCGGGTCGCAGATGCTCCGGATTGCGCCGGCTGGGGGTGCCATAGGTATCGGCTCCGCGCAGCTCGGCAACCGTGCGCTCCAGCTGCTTCTTGATATCGTCACAGGCAAGCTTGACCGCATGGTCGGCGGTGCGCGACGTCTCGGTCGAGCGCAAGGTGGTGTCGCGCACGCCAAGCACGATCTTAATGGTCGCATCGACCGATCCAGCCTGTTTCGCCTTTTCCAGCGTTAGCCCGATCTGGGGATTGGTGAATTTCTCGAGTCGTTTCGCTACCGAATCGAGCGAGCGGTCGATCCGCTTTTGCTCGACCTCGGTGAGCTCGCCGGCCCGGTTGATGATGGTGGGAGAAACCGTCATGGCTTGTCCTCCTTGCAGGCGCCCGGACGTGGTGATGGATCCGAACGCGCATGTATGTACGTGGTCGCAGACTGCTCTGTCTGCCCCGTTTCGACCGCGCCGACCGGAGCCAATGGCTACGCTGGAACGATCAGCGCATCCAGCTCGCGGGGATAAAAGGTCAACCGCTCGGCGCCGTCCGACCGAATCACGACCGTGTCCGAATGGCGGAATCCAGCCAGCCCGGGCACATAGAGTCCCGGTTCCACCGAAAGCACCATATTCTCCTCGATGACGACATCGGTGCTGCCTTTGTCGATGAAGGGCCATTCGTGCCCTTCCAACCCGAGGCCGTGCCCGGTGTGATGTCGTTGCAGATCGGCGATGCCGAGCTCGACGAAGCGCTGGCTGACGTCCTTTTCCGCATCGGCGAAGGTGCGCCCCGGACGCAATGCATCGAATCCGGTTTGTTGCAGATCCATCATCAGATCGAAGTATTTGACGAACTCCGCATTCGGCTCGCCGATGACCATCGTGCGCTCGAGCTCGGAGTTGTACCCCCCGACATCAGCGCCGGCCCCGGTCACCAGCACGTCGCCCGGCTGCAGCCCGACTGCCTTATAGAGTCCGTGGGGCATGGCGGTGCTGCGCCCGGCGGAGAAGCCGGCGCCGGCGGGGAATCCCCAGACCGTGGTGAGTGGCTGATAACCCGGGCCGAGCGCTTTGAGCATGGCGCGGGATGCGGTCGACGATGCCTCGAAGGAGATGTCGAGCGGCGTCTTCCCGACCTCGATCAGATCCTGCATGATCTGATGCGCGTAATTCCCCCACACGCAACTCTCGATGGTGAATTGCAGCTCAGTCGGGCTCTTGACCGCGCGCAGCACATCGACGATATCGCGGGCCTGGGCGGTCTCGACACCACTGGCGACGACCGAGGCCAGGCCCGGTCCTTCATATCCGTTGACATCGAGTCCGCCGTTGTTGTCGTAGCCGATCCGCTTGCCCTTTTTATTGAGCTTCATCTCGGTCAGCAGATCGACCAGGAATTCCATCGGATGCTTGACGCCGCCGGTGGGGTATTCCGGATAGACGGCCACATTGGTGACCGGATGTTGCTGGATGTTTTCGCGTTCCAGCATCGGCACGAGCGCCCCCATGCCGCCATCGCCGGAAAGCACGATCGCCATCGGCCGCTCGGTGCTAACGTGGAAAAAGCCCGAGACATAGGCCATCCGGATGGGATGGAAGAGCACCAGCGCATCGAGTTTGCGCTCCTCGAGCACCGCGCGCACGCGCTCCCGGCGCGCCGTATATTCGGCCTCGCCGATCTTCCATTGCAGCGTCGGGGTTTCCCGCCTCACCGGGGCGGGCGCTTTCTTTTTCTCTTTCGCCATGCGTCACATGCCTCCGTTCGAACGAACGTTGTCGTTCCCGTCAGCATAGCCGAGGGCGAGACTTCGATCAGCGAAGAGCTTGCGACTTCATCATCTGAAGTGGAATGGCGAGCGGACGAGGATTGCTGGCGAACGTTCCAGCTACCATGACTCCCAAGAGTGCCAACCCAGCGGCACAGACGAGATGAGCGACGCCCACCAACTCACCGGCGTCGTGCCCCTCCACTCGCAGCCAGACCAGCGCGACGCTCGATGCGAGCCCGCCGATGGTCAAGATAAGTTGCAGCGGGACCAGCCGCGGCCAGCGCAGGGGCGACCCGGCAAAGCGCGGCGCGAGATAGTAGGTCACGCCCGAGATCAGGAGTCCGGCCCAGCCGAACAGATTGAGCTCGGCATGCACCGGGCGCAGGAGCGCGCCGTTCGCCGGGGTGACCGCGAAGCTCATACCCAGCGCGACACCGAAGGCCAACGCCAGCACCGCCGCGCCGAACCCGATCGCGGTGGAGCGGGGCAGCAAGCGGATGAAGGGCAAGCAGTTGCCGATCCAGAGTGCGATGACGGCCGCCTGTAATGGCCCGGACATATGAAAGAGCGTCTGGGAATCGATCGCCAGCGCCAGCACCATCAACGGTAAGGCAACAAGCGTGATGTAGTAATGCAGTTTCAATGCGCCGGTGGAGCGCCAGCGCCCGCTCGTCCAGCGCGGCAAGACGTGATAGGTCACGCCGGTGGCCATCGAGAAGGCGAATCCAACCAGCATCGCGTGGGCCCAGACCAGCTCCCATCGGCCCCGCTCGGGCGTGTGGATCGAGACCACGAGTCCGATTGTCAAGCCCACCAGCAGCCAGATGCCCGAGAGACGCGTGAATCCGATCGCGATGCGGTCGGCCACGGCCTGCTCGGGAAACGGCAGCGGCGGACTCGGACGCACCGCCGGTCCTCGGAAGAGCCGCCCCAGATTGGCAAGAAAGAGGATGCCTGCCGCCAGCGAAAGGGCGCTTCCCGCCACGATTGCGATCGTCTGACCTTCGACGCGCCCGCCGAAGACCAACCATCCACCGGTCAATGCGCAGGCGATCATCAGCTGGACCAGCCTGGGCGACACCCAGTCCCGCCGAGAGAAGACCGGCACGATCCGTGTGTTGACCGCCAGAATCATGGGAAAGATGCCGCTCAGCACGGCCAGCGAGATTGCCGCTTCCCACCAGCGCGGATGCGTGCGGGAATACCCGGCGAATGCCACTGCCGTCGCCAGGGCCAGCAACGCGAGCGACATGGTGGCGCCTAGCGCGCGATGTCCCAACGCAAAACCTTTCAACTACTTATCGCCCGCGGAGCGCGCGCGGCGACACGCGGCCAGAGCTGCGCCACGAAAATCACCGCAGCTCCGATTTGTAATAGCGCGGAGATCGCCAGCAAGACCATCGTGCCATCGGAGGCGTGCCCGTCCCGCTCCAGCGGTTCGGCCACGACCCGGCAGAGCAGCCCGATATTGAGCGCCGCGACGGCAAGCTGGGCGAGCCGCAGGTGATATCCGACCGGCCGTTCCGCTGTCCGCTTGCGCGGTAGCAGCCAGTAGGCGATGCCGAGTGCAAATTGGAGAAACCAGCCGACGAAGAGCATGTGCCCGTGGGTCGGCTGCATCCAGAGCCGCCAGCTTCCGGGCAGATCCCGGTCGACCAGCATGGCTCCGCCGATGAGAAAACCCGCCAGCATCCAGAGAAGCGCAAGCCTCACCATGATCGAGCTGAGCGGGTCCATCCCTTACCAGTCTTGCGATTCGGAGACGATCAGCGCCACCTGGCGAATTACCGGCTCCGATTCGATGCCGTGCAGGGCGAGCGCTTCTCCCAGGGGATGACCGCCTCCACAACACATATCCAGACCAAGCGCGGAAAAGACCGCCATGGTTCCCGGCGCCTGCTCGACCAGATCGGCAATCGTGCGATTGGCGATTTCCGCCAGATATTCGTCGGTTAGATGGACAGTGCTCGAGGTTGGGGCGTTCATGATTCTCTCTCCGGAAAAGGCGACGCATCTGGCGGACGATGCCTCGTCATTGTCCGGGCCGGACCGTCGCAGCTGTGCGTCAGCCGCGTGGACACCATTACAAAATCGTAACAAATACCGCGCGTCAGCGATGCCCGTGGCGGGGATCGAGCGCATCGCGCAAGCCATCGCCGACCAGATTGAAGGAGAGCACCGTCAGAAAGATCGCCATGCCCGGGAAAAAGGTCAGCCACCAGGCCCCGGTCAGCAGCTCGCGCTGCCCGTCTTGCAGCATGTTCCCCCAGGATGGCGTCGGGATGACGACACCGAGACCCAGATAGCTCAGGCTGGCTTCCAGCAAGATGGCATACGAAAGCCAGATGGTGGCCTGCACGATGATGATCGGCAGGGCGTTGGGGAAAAGATGCCGGAACATGATGCGCCCCGAGCTGGCGCCCAGGGACCGGGCAGCCATGATGTAGTCCTGCTCCTTGAGCGCCATGAATTGCCCGCGCACCAACCGCGCGGTGCCCGGCCAGGACGCCAGCCCGATGACGATGATGGTGGTGCGCAAACCCGGCGTGAAGAGCGATGCCGCCGTGATCAGCAGCAGAATCAGCGGAATCGAGAGCAGGATATCGGTGAAGCGCATCAGCGCCTGATCGATGATGCCGCCGAAAAACCCGGCCAGCGAACCGAGCACGACCCCGATGGTCATGATGATGACCACCGACGCGAACCCGGCCGCCATCGAGACGCGGCCACCCCAGATCAACCGGGAATAGACATCGCGCCCGTTGCGGTCGGTGCCCAGCCAGTAGGTCGAGGACGGCGGCAGATCGCGCGCGCCGGAATGGAGCTCGTCGTACGGATAGCGGATCAGCACCGGAGCGAAAATCGCACTCAGATAGAGCAGCACGATCACGACCAACCCCACTACTGCCAGCTTGTTGCGAGTGAACCGCCGGGCGGTGCGCCAGGCGCGCGGTTCGGGCCGCTGCTCCAGCAATCCCCCGGCAGCCACCGGCTCGATGGTGGTGGCGTCCGACTCGAACACCTGGCTCATGAGAGCCGCACTCGCGGATCGGCTATCGCATAGAAGATGTCGACCAGCAAATTCACGATCATCACGACCGCGCCGCTGAGCAGGGTGATCGCCAGAATGACCGGATAGTCCCGCTGGCCAATGGCTTTGACCGCCAGATCGCCCAACCCCGGCCAGGCAAAGATTTGCTCGATGATGACCGCGCCGCCGATGATGGCCGGCAGTTGCAGACCGATGACCGTAATCATCGGAATCAGCGCATTCCGCAAGGAGTGCCGGTAGAGCACCGTCTTGTTCGGTAGCCCTTTAGCCCGGGCGACGGTCACGTAGTCCTGGTTTTTCACCTCGAGCATCGAGGAGCGCATGAAACGTGCGAAATAGGCGATATTGGGCAACACCAGCACGAATACCGGCAGAATGAAATATTTGATTCGCTCGGGGAACGGGGCATTTGCCTGCCCGGTGCTAATGACCGGCAGCCAACCGAGCTTGACCGCGACCCAGACCTGCAACAGCAGCGCCAGCCAGAAATTCGGCAACGCCAGCCCCACGAACGAGAAAAACGTCACCGCGTTGTCGGTCTTCGAATACTGTCGTGTCGCCGAGACGATCCCGACCGGCACGGCGATCAGAATGCCGAGAAGCAGGGAGATCCCCTGCAAGACGACGGTATTCCAAAGCCGGTCACCGATGAGATCGATGACTGGTTTGTTGCCGAAGGTATAGGACGTGCCGAAATCGCCCTGGAGCAGATTGCCCGCCCAGGTGAGGTATTGCTCTGCAAGCGAATCGTCCAGCCCCAAATTGGCGCGCGCCTGTTCGACATAGCGCGGATTGCTGGCCGCCGTCGGACCCATCATGGCCACGACTGGATCGCCCGGAGCGGCATGGATGAGCGCGAACATGATGATGCTGAGCCCGATCATGAGCGGGATCAGCATCAATATCCGGCGAACGAGATACGACCAGATGCCAGGGGGCATGCGCGAGGAAACCCTTACGGATGTCCAGAGTCAAGCGTCCAGAGTCAAGCGCAGCGGCGACTCACCGGCTCTCGAAACGCTGGACACTTGATTTGGAAACTACGGCGCGGTGTAGGTCCAATCCTCCAGGGTCTGGAAGAGTGTGTACTCGGCGCTTGGGGTAAAGCCTTCGTAGCCCACACGAACGACATTCAGGAAGGGTCGGTACCAGGCGAAGAACATCGGCACGACTTCCAGCATCCGGACCTGGATCTTCTCGTAGATCTCTTTGGCGGCGTCCAGGTCGAGCTCGCGGCGTGCCTGCTCCAGCAGATCGTCGAGCTCCGGATCACTGATCTTGGAGTAATTTCCAGGAGAGTCCGAATGGAACTGGTCGTAGAGCTCGCTTGGCTCCGCCGTTACACCACAAAAATCGACGCCAGTGACTTCGTAATCGCCCTGATTGACCACCTGATCGCTTAGGGTCGCGTACTCCAGCAAATCTGGTTGAACATCGATGCCGATTTCCTTGAGCGCTTGCTGCGTGAACGTCAACCAATCTTCGCGAAGGACATTGCCCTGATTGACATTGAAACGGATCTTGGTTCCTTCTTCGACTCCGGCGGTGGCGAGCAGCTCCTTGGCTTTCTCGACATCATAGGGGATCGGGGTCAGATCCTTGTAGAACGCCCAGCTATCTGGCGCGATCGGTCCATTGCCAGGGGCGCCCATGCCAAGGAGTGAGTCCGCGGCAAAGGTGGCCGTGTCGAGCGCCATGGCGATTGCTAAACGGGCCTCGGCGGTCGAGAGAGCCGGCACCGTGGTGTTGAACATCCAGCCGTTTGGAGAAGCGAACGGAGGGATGATCACCTGCAAATTGTCGTTTGCCTGGAGCTGATCGCGCGCGGTCGGCGCTGGGTAGTTCGAACCGTCGATATCGCCTGACTCGAGCGCAAGCACGAGGCTGTTGGCATCGGCGATGACTCGGTGCGTGAACGACTTGATCGCTGGCTTGCCTTCCTGCCAGTAGTGCTCATTGGCTTCAGCGACGAAATCCGAGCCCACGGCCCAGCTCACAAATTTGTACGGACCCGCTCCGACCGGCGCATCGTAGAACGACGCATCCGGACCAGTCTGATCCCCGACAAGCGCCTTTGGCACCACGAAAATGAGGCTCTGGTTGAAGAGGAATGCGGCGTTTGGCTCGGTCAGCTCGATCGAAATCGTCTTGGGATCGACGACGGTGATGCCCGAAATCGAGTCGGCCGTCCCATCAGCATATTCCTGCGCACCCTTGACGACCATGAATTTGCCGGATCGCGGAGACGCGTTGGCCGGATCCAGATATTGCTCGTAGGTGAAGGCCACATCGTCGGCGGTCAAATCCGATCCGTCCGCAAACGTCGCGTTCGGCTGAATCTTGAAGGTGAAGGTCAGATTGTCGATCGTCCAGCTTGCGGCGATCCCGGGCTCCGGGGCATACGTGCCTGGGTTGATATGGACGAACTGGTCGTAGAGCATCTTGCAGCGAAAGTCGGATTCCGATTCGTCGGCGCTCAGAAAAGGATTGATCGTCTGCGCCTCGCCGAGGGTGCCGATGATGATCGTCGGCTCGTCGTCCTGCATGCGCATACTGCGCGCCGGCGCGGAGCCGGGCGCAGCGGAGGCTGCGGTTATGCCAACGGCCACGGCGGCGCCGGCGGCGGCTGCACCGGTCAGCAGGGTGCGGCGATCGAGCTCGAACGATGTGCCTACCGAGTTACGGGTCATCCAAGTCTCCTCTGGCTATTCCAGACGCTGGCGGACCAGCGCGAGTTCAAACGACGGGTTCTTGAGTGTGATTCCGAAGCTTCCAGTGTACTCCCATTTTAATTCTTCCCGGTTCGTGTAACGGCTCAGCGCTCGCACACGCGCGCAGCGCACGTCGTGGGCTGATCCCGCTCCGTCAGCCGCTAGCAGGCCCGCCATGATCCAAGTGAAGCGCGATCCCGTACTGGTCATGTGCGGCCGCAATTGGCTGACGGTCGCGTACGCCGCCGGCGCCGTGCCGGCGATGGGAGAAAGAAGGGAACACTATGCATTTGAGTCGTATTCTCAAGTCCGTGTTTGCCGTCGCCCTGCTCGTCCTCCTCTCCGGGTTCGTGATGACCCAGCGAGGGGCGCTCGCCCAGGACGAGGAGTCGCATCCCGCCCACATCCATTCCGGCACCTGTGGTGACGGGCTCGGCGATGTGGTCTATCCGCTCAGCAACGTCAGCGAAACGGTGCTGGTCAACGGCACGCCGGTTGCCGGGGAAACGGTGAGCGGCGCAGCGGATGCCATTCCGGTCGCGATCAGCGGCACGACCGTTCCATCCACCCTGGCCGATCTGCTGGCCAGCCCCTATGCGATCAACATTCACGAATCGGCCGAGAATATCGGCAACTACATTGCCTGCGGCAATATCGGCGGCATGATGATCGGCACGTCCGATCTGGCGATCGGCCTCGGCGAGGTCAACGAGTCCGGTTACACCGGTGTGGCGACGTTGCATGACAACGGCGACGGCACCACTGCCGTCTCGGTCTACCTGACCGAGGAATACGGTGAGATGGATATGGAAGGCGGCGAGGAAATGGGCACGCCAGCCATGGACACGGACACCACCACCCCGGCGTCCGACCAGAGCGCCGATGCCAGCGCAGGAGCGCAGGTGGCGGTTTCGATCGTCAACTTCGCCTACGACCCCAGCCCGCTCACCGTCAATGTCGGTGACACCGTGACCTGGACGAATAACGATGGCACCGCGCACACGGTGACCTCGTCGGACGGCTCGATCCAGTCGGGCACCCTGCAGTCAGGGCAGTCCTTCAGCTACACCTTCACCACTCCTGGCACGTTCGATTACCACTGCGAGTTCCACGCGAACATGTCAGGTCAGGTCGTCGTTCAATAACGTCCGGCCCACCCATATCGAAAGCTCCTGGGGCAACGGCCCCGGGAGCTTTTTTGTGCGCGGACAGTGTGCGAGAATGCCATGACATCGAACCAGATTCCCAAAAACGTGAATGGCATTCCGTCCCACTCTGGAGGACATCGACATGCATCGCGTGAGCGCACTTCGGTTCTTGCCGGTCTTTCTCCTCGTCGCCATTCCCGTAGCGACGCTTTCGCTTGGCTCCGGCGCCCAGACCGTCAGGGCTCAGGAGATCTTCAGCCATCCAGCCCACACGCAGACGGGAACGTGCCAGCAGCCTGGGGAGATCGTCAGCACGCTCTCGCCGGTTTCGTCGACGTATGACGTCGATGGGACCCCCATGATGGTCCCCGGGCCCGTCGGCTCGCCGGATGGCATCGAGATCGAGTATTCGAGCACGACATTGCCGGTTGCGCTCGCGCAGATTCTCGAGGGGCAGTACGTCGTCGATGTGAAAGTAAGCGAAGACGACCAGACGCATTCGGTCGCGTGCGGGGCCATCGGCGGGCTCATGCTCGGCACGAGCGATCTGCCGTTCGGCATCGCGCCGGTCGACAGCTCAGGCCACTACGGGACGGGATGGCTGCATGACAACGGCGACGGCACCACCACGCTTGCCGTGACCTTGATCTACGTTGGAAGCACCGCCACGCCCACTGCAGGGGCGACGATTCCGGTTTCGATCGAGAATTTCGCATTTTCGCCGTCGACGATCGCGGCGCGGGCAGGCGATGTGATCGTGTTTACCAACAACGACACGGTGCCCCACACGGTCACCCAGTCGGGTGCGAGCGACGGATTCCGGTCCGACCCGGTCGCTCCAGGCACGACCTACACACTGACCATCGACGAGCCGGGCACCTACGAATTCTTCTGTGAATTCCACCCGGCGATGACGGGCACCATTCTCGCCAGCGAATAACGAGCGGGAATCAATCCCCGGCCGGGACGACGCTGGGCCGGCGGGATTCCTGCATGGGCGCGGCGCGTTTCGGCCGGGCACTCCAGACCATACGGCAGGCATCGCAGATCATGACGAAGAGGATCGCCATCAGGGCCGCGTGCAGCAGCGTAGTCCAGAGATCGAGCCGGGTATTCACCACGAATGCGCCGGCCAGGGCCTGCCCGACGATCGCCACCGAGGCGACACTCAGCACCGAAGCAAGCTCCGGATAGTCGGTCTTGAACGAGCGGGCCCAGAAGGCCAGCCCGAAGATCAGCAGCATCAACGAACCCGCCAGCAGGCGATGGGAAAAGGAGATGCCCTCCGAGCCGGTGAAGCCGGGAAAGACCTGCCCATTGCACAGCGGCCAGGTGGAACAGCCGAGCTCATTCCCCGAGTGCCGCATATAGGCGCCGACATAGGCAACGAAAACCGACAGCACCAGCGACGCCCAAACACCGCGGCGGAACCAGAGCGGCGGCGGCGCTTTCTTCACCGAGCGATCGCCATCCAGAGAGGACGGTTCATAGAGATAGCGGGTCAATAAAAAGATGGCGGCAAAACAGGTCATGGAGATACCGAAATGGCTCGCCATGATGACCGGCGATTGCGGCCACATCACGGCAGCCGCGCCCATCCCCGATTGCAATATCAACGTGCCGATCAGCACCGCGACCAGCACCTTGACCTGGCGATTACCCCGCCGGATCAAAATCGCCCCGATCGACACCGCGAGGATCAACACCCCTTCGACGGCGGTGACCACCCGGTGACTGAACTCGATGGCGGTCGTGACCGCATAGGAGGGAATGAATTCGCCCTGGCAGAGCGGCCAATGGCGCCCGCAGCCTTCCGCTGAGCCGGTATTGGTGACGGTCGAGCCCATCATCAGCACGAGGAACATGCCGATCATGGCGGCAAATGACAGCCGTTTGACCCATGTTTCGAGACGTTCGCTTGGCTGGTTCGGAGATGCGGCAGGTGTGCTCATCGGTTCATTTCCTCACTGGCACGAGGGTACCATTCGGAACCATCCTTCGGCATCCCCGCATCGTGTAGAGCGACGCGCCACCTATACTGTCCCGCTGGCCCGATTTGAGGACCTATGCGGGCGCAAACGCCCTTCGCTACGATCGTCGCCGGCTCCGGGGAGCACAGAGACCCAATGCCCGTTCGCACCGTCGAAGCAACCCGCTATGTCACGCCGCTGCGCGAGGGCGGCTCGGTGCCGGCCATCGTCGAAGCGGATGACGACGGTCTCTACGTCCTCAAATTTCACGGCGCAGCCCAGGGGCCGAAGTCGCTGGTGGCGGAGCTGATCGCCGGCGAGATCGGCCGTACGCTCGGACTGCCGGTGCCGGAGATCGTCTTCGTCGAGCTCGATCCGGTGCTCGCCAAAGCCGAGCCCGATCCCGAGATTCAGGAGCTGATCGCGAAAAGCGGTGGCCGCAATCTGGGTCTCGATTTTCTGCCCGGGTCGCTGGCCTTCGCGCCGGCTGCTCCTCCGGAGATCACCCCGGAGCTGGCCGCGCAGGTCGTCTGGTTCGATGCCTATACACTCAATGTCGACCGGACGCCGCGCAATCCGAATCTCCTCTCCTGGCACCGCAAGCTCTGGCTGATCGATCACGGCGCGTCGCTCTATTTCCATCACAACTGGCCGGACGCCGAGCGGGTGGCGAAATCGCCATTCCAATTGAGTCGCGAGCATGTGCTGCTGCCGTTCGCCGGTTCGATCGCCGGCGCCGGCGAGCTCCTGCGGCCGAAGCTCACGCCGGACGCGCTCGAAGCGATCGTGTCGCAGATTCCGGATGTCTGGTTGGCCGAGGATCCGCTCGACCGCCCGCCGGACAAGGTGCGCGCCGCGTATCGCGAGGTGTTGACGACCCGGCTCGAGCACGCTTCGGTGTTCGAGGAGGAGGCGGAACGTGCCCGAACGGTTCCCGTTTGAGTACGCTGTCGTCCGCATCGTTCCCCGGGTCGAGCGTGGCGAGTTTCTAAATGCCGGGGTGGTGCTGATCTGCCGGGCCAAGCGCTTTCTGGCCGCGGAGGTCGATCTCGACGTTGACCGGCTGCGCTGTTTTGCCCCGTTTTGCACCGACGAGCAGATCGCGCGCATCGAAGAGCAGCTGGCGCTGGTTCCGCGCATTGCCGCCGGTGATCCGGCGGCCGGCCCGATCGCCGAGCTCGATTTTCGCGAGCGCTGGCACTGGCTCTCCGCGACGTCCAGCACGGTATTGCAATCGTCACCGGCGCATACCGGGCTCTGCCTCGATCCTGCCGATGAGCTGCGCGCCCTTTTCGATCAGCTGGTACGCGTGCCATGACCGAGCCCGCTTTCGAGCTGGCGGCCGAGCTTGCAACCGAGCCGGCGCCGGGATCTGCCTGGGAGCCGATGACCCAGCGGCGGGTGCTGTTGCTGGCACTGCCGATCATTGGCGAAAACCTGCTGCAGGTGGCGGTCGGCGCGGTCGATACGCTGCTGGTGGGACGCCTCGGAGCCGATGCGATCGCCGGGGTCGGGATCGCCTTCGAAACCGTCTTCCTCATCATCGCGATCTTGAGCGCGGTCACCATCGGCGCCACGGTGCTGGTGTCACAGGCGATCGGCGCGGGAAATTCCGCCCGGGCCAACGAGCTGGCGCGGCAAGCGATCTCCTGGGGTGTGTTTCTGGCGATTCCGCTTTCGGTGCTGGGGTATGTGCTGGCGCCACAGGCCATCTCGATCTTCGGGGTCGAGCCGGATGTGCAAACCAATGCCATCGAATATTTGCGCATCACCTCGGCGTGCAGTGTGGCGATCCTGCTCTCCTATCTCTGCGGCGCGGTGTTGCGTGGCGCGGGCGATAGCCGCACCCCGCTGAAAGCGGCGGTGCTGGCAAACGCGGTCAATGTGGTCGCGGCCTATGTGCTGATTTTCGGGCATTTCGGTTTGCCCGAGCTCGGGGTGGGCGGATCGGCCTGGGGCGCCGCGTTGGGCCGGGCCACCGGCGCGCTCTTCATGCTGGCGATGCTCTGGTCGGGAAAGGTGAAGCTTTCGATCCGGAGCCGGACCGGCTGGTTGCCGAGTTTGTCCGTCGGCCGCGATCTCTTCCGGTTGGGGTTGCCGGCAGCTTTCGAGCAAGTGGTGATGCAATTCGGTTTCATCTCTCTGGTTGCCATCGCCGCCACCATCGGCACCGATGCGCTGGCGGCGCAGCAGATTTCCTTTACCGCCATGTCGATCGCGTTTTTGCCGACCATCGCGTTCGCCACGACCGCGACCGCCTTCGTCGGGCAGAGCGTTGGCGCCAGGCGGATGGACGAAGGACTGCTGGCCGCGAAGATCTCACGCAAATGGGCGTTGATCGTCACGGTGTCCGGCCTCATCTTTATGGTGGTCTTCGCCGAACAGATCGTGAAAGCGTTTTCCAGCGATCCGAAGGTGATCGAGATCGGCGCGGTGGCGATGCGGGCCATCGGGTGCAGTTTGCCGATCTGGGGACTCTGGATGTCATCGGCCGGTGCGGTCCGCGGCAGTGGCGACACCCGCTCGCCCATGATTCGCGGCGTGGCAGCGGTCTGGGGGGCGGTATTGCTCGCCTGGTTGGGCGTGCACTTCTTCGATCAGAGTATCGCCTGGATTTGGGGCACCTTTATCTTCACCGGTTTGTTGCCGGCACTTGGCAACTGGCGGGCGTTCCGCAATCGGGCAGAGGAGCTGACGCGCGCCTTTCGCCTCGATGCCGCTGCGCCGGTCGAGGCCCCGACCTGAACAATCCGGCAGTCGCCGCCGAACTGGGCTTCAATAGAAGAAGTCGAACCGTTGAAATTCCCAGGGGCGATTCGTCCGCATGGAGGTATGACTATGACCGAGGCAGAGCTCGCGGCAAAACGAGACGAGCTGATTCAGGGATTGCAACAAGATCTGGCCCGCGAGTACAAGGCGATCATTCAATACGTGATCTATAGCCAGGTGCTCGACGGTCCGCAATATATGGACATCGCCAGCGAGCTGGAAGTGCATTCGCACGAAGAGCTCGATCACGCGCTGGCCATCTCCAAGCAGCTCGACTATTTCGGCGTTTACCCGACCGAGAAACCGAAAGCGGTCGAAACCCCGCAGGATGCCGAGGGAATGCTCTGGGCCGATCTGCGCGCCGAGGACGAGACGGTCGCCGAATACCGCAAGCGCATCTTGCAAGC
>DASTFJ010000118.1:0-4012 GCA_035708745.1 Thermomicrobiales bacterium
AATGCGGTTTGCCATCCGCGGAAACCGTGCCCAGAAAGCTCGGACCCCAGCCGCCCTCTTTCTGGAATTTGTCGAGCAATCCGACCGCGCGATCCCACTCGAGCGCCGCATTGCCATAGATATCGAGATTCTTGACGTCGATAGGCTCTGGATTGGTCATTGAGATGTCTCCTCGTTCATTCATGAGTACCCATGCGGGGACCCAGTTCAATCGCCGTCCCACTGATCGTAGCGAAGGGCCGCTGTGCCCTCCCGTCTCGGGGACGCCTCACCGCGGCGAATGACGATCGATTCAAAAGCGCCAGAGGGTCGCGCAATAGGGCTCTTCGACCGTCACCGCATGCGCGACCTCGCAATCGACCCGGTAGAGATTCCAGGGCGGCGGTCCCGCGCTCTGCGCGTTGAAGGGGGCCGTGAAGGCTCCATTCTCGACCTGAGCCGGCCAGCCTCGTTCGCGATAGTGCGTCGCCACCGCTTCCAGCATCTCGTCGTCTGTAACGATCGACGCCGTGCCTTCGAGCACGACATCCACCCCCTCCACGCGTCCCGCAATCGAGCAGCTCGGGTTCCTCGCGATATTCCGTGCTTTCAGCGCTCCCGGCCCACTGGTGAAATACATATGGCCCTCATGCCACATCGGGCCGATCGGAGTGGCGTGCAACCGGCCTGCCGGGGAAACGGTCCCCAGATACGTTGGCTGATCGAGTCCCGATGCTCGATTCAGCCGCTCCAGCACGAAACTCCATTCGAGCGGTGGATTGCCATAGATATCGAGGTTTTTGGTTTCGGTGGGTTGCGGATCGGTCATGGTGTGCCTCCTTGCGTACCACGGTTCGACAAATTGTCGTCTGCTGCCGGCCCGGATCGACAGATTGGCTTGATTCGCGTCTCGGCTGGCTATTCTGCCGCGACAACCAGTCGTTCGGATGCGAGGGGGTTTCTGGCGGTGAGGCAGCTCGTCGACGATATACGTCCTTCCATGACGCTGGTGCTTGCAATACCGGAGCGGGTGCGTCGGGCAATCATCCGCCCGGCGTGAGGCGGGACCGCGTTGGCTCTGCGGGCTATGCGAAACTATCCGCAACGACGGGGGTCCAGAGTCAAGTGTCCAGTGAATATGCTCTGGACACTTGACTCTGGACTCTGGACCGCATCAAGGGCAGGCAGCCCCGCAATCATCAGGAAGGATCGACGATGGCCTCCAACAACGGGTCGAACGGGCACCAAAACGGTGCATTCGATATGCGGCATAAGAGCCGCCATATCCTCGACGGCGTCGAGCGCGCCGGGGCCCGGTCGATGCTCAAGGGTATCGGGCTGACCGATGAGGACCTGAAGAAACCGATGGTCCTCATCGCCAATACCTGGATCGAGACCATGCCCTGCAACTTCGGCCTGCGCACCCTGGCGCATGCCGTCAAGGAAGGGGTCAAAGCGGCCGGCGGCTATCCGATGGAGATGAATACCATCGCCATCTCGGACGGCATCACCATGGGCACCGAGGGCATGAAGACCTCGCTGGTCTCCCGCGAGATGATTGCCGACTCGGTCGAGCTGGTGGCCACGGGGCACATGTTCGACGCCATCATCGGACTGGGCGCCTGCGACAAGACCCTGCCCGGGCTGTCGATGGCGCTGGCGCGCGTCAATGTTCCCGGTTTCCTCATCTACGGCGGCACCATCCTGCCGGGCGAAGTCGAGATCGACGGCGAAATGCACGAGGCAACCGTCCGCTCGGTCTATGAGGCCATCGGTGGCTACAAGGCCGGCAAGCTGAGCGACGAAGCCCTCAAGCTGATCGAGGATCATGCCTGCCCATCGCACGGTGCGTGCGGCGGTCAATACACCGCCAACACCATGGCGATGGCGATGGAGTTCATCGGCCTCTCGCCGCTCGGTTCGGCGTCGCCGCCGGCAGTCTCCTGGGAGCAATTCGAGGCGGGCGAGGGGACCAGTCAATCGGTCGTCAACCCGCGCAAGATGGAGATCGGCCGCCAGGCGGGAGAGCTCATCATGCAGCTCCTGCGTGATGGACTGAAGCCACGCGACATTCTCACCCGCGAGGCGTTCGAGAACGCCATCGCCGGGGTGGCCGCCAGCGGCGGCTCGACCAATGCTGTGCTTCACCTCCTGGCGCTCGCGGACGAAGCGGGCGTCGAGCTCTCCATCGACGACTTCGACGAGATTTCGCGCCGCACGCCGTTGATCTGCGACATGATGCCGGGCGGCCGCTTCGCCGCCGCCGATCTGGACAAGGCCGGCGGCACGCCGCTGGTGGCCAAACGCATGATCGAAGGCGGCAAGCTGCGCGGCGATCAGATGACCGCCAGTGGCGTCACCTTCGAGGCCGAAGCCTCCGACGCGGTCGAAACCCCGGGACAGGAAGTGGTCGTGACGGTCGAAAAGCCGATCAAGGATACGGGCGGTCTGGTCATCCTCAAGGGCAACATCGCCCCGAATGGCGCGGTCATCAAGATCTTCGGCTACGAGCGTCCCTATCACCGCGGTCCGGCCCGGGTGTTCGATTCCGAGCCTGAGGCGTTGGAAGCCGTCTATGCCAACCAGATCAAGGACGGCGATGTGGTCGTCATCCGCTACGAAGGACCGAAGGGCGGTCCGGGGATGCAGGAGATGCTCGCAATCACCGCAGCGCTGATCGGCCAGGGACTGGGCGGAACGGTCGCGCTGGTTACCGACGGCCGCTTCTCCGGCGCCACCAAGGGTTTGATGTCCGGCCATGTCGCGCCGGAAGCCGCCGTCGGCGGTCCAATCGCCGCGGTGCGCGAAGGCGATATCGTGGTCATGGACATCGACAAGCGCGGTCTCAATATCGAAGTTTCCGACGAGGAGATCGCCGAGCGCCTCAAGAGCTGGACCAAACCCGAGCCGCGCTACAAGCGGGGCGTGCTCGCCAAATACGCCTCGCTGGCTACTCAGGCCGACGAGGGCGCGGTCACGCGGCCGATTTTCTAGCAGATTCGTGATGGCATGCGGCCCCCGGACGTTGCCGGGGGCCGCTTTTCGTTCGAAGGCAACCAGGGAGGACCGGCCAGGATGGAGCCGCTGCAATCGTGGCGCGGTGTGTTCGCCATTCCCTGCACGCCGTTTACCGATGATGGTGCGCTGGATCGTGACGGGCTCGCTTCGGTCATCGAATTCTGCGTGAATGCCGGGGCGCACGGTATCGTCGCGCCGGTGCTCGCCTCCGAGGCCTGGACGCTTTCCGCCGAGGAACGCGGCATCGTCATCGATGCGCTGGTCGGAGGCGTCCACGGTCGCAGACCGGTAGTCGTCGGAATTTCTGCCGAGACACAGGCAGCAGCGCTGCTGCTCGCCCGCCAGGCGGAAGCGTCCGGCGGTGATGCCGTCATCGCTATCCCGCCATCCGAATGCGGTGACGACCTGGATGCGATCTTCGACTTCTATCGAAAGCTCTCAGGGGCCGTAACGCTGCCGATCTTCGTCCAGAATGTCGACCCGCCCTTTGGCGTCCGCATGTCCGGTGCGTTCGTTGCCCGGCTGGTCCGGGAAATCCCACGTGTCGACTGGATCAAGGAGGAGACGGTTCCGCCCGGTTGGGCGATGACGGCTGAAATCGAGGAATCCGGATCGAAACTGCGTGGGGTGATGGGCGGTGTCGCCGGCCGGTATCTCTTCGACGAGTATCGCCGGGGCGCTCGCGGGTTCATGCCGGCGTGCGAGGTGACCGATGTGCACGTGCAGGCTTGGAACGCGCTCGACCGCGGTGACGAAACCCGGGCGCGCCGGCTCTTCGAACGGCTGCTCCCCGTACTCAGCTTCGAGGCCCGCGCCGGCGGAGTCTGCAAAGCCGTCCTGAAACGCCGCGGTGTCATCGCTTCCGACTACACCCGCCAATTCTCCGGCAACCCACTCGATCGCTACGACCGTATGGAGCTCGACTGGCTACTGGAAGACCTCGAAGATCTCTTCACCCTGGCGCCACTCCAGGCTCGATTGGCAGACTGACGGCCCCCCGTCGTCCCGACCGCAG
>DASTFJ010000119.1:0-13327 GCA_035708745.1 Thermomicrobiales bacterium
CTGGATCGGACCCACCAGCTCGGCCGGTCCCAGCGCCCACCCGATCTTCCAACCGGTCAGGCTGAATGTCTTGCCGGTCGAGTTGATGGTGATGGTCCGCTCCCACATCCCGGGCAGCGAAGCGATCGAGATATGCATCGCCGGCGAAAAGACGATCCGATCGTAGACCTCGTCGGTCACCACCAGCAGGTCGTGCTCGATCGCCAGCGCCGCGATCTGCTCCAGCTCATCGAGCGTAAAGACCTTGCCGGTGGGATTGTGTGGCGTATTCAGCAGGATCAGACGCGTGCGCGGCGTAATCGCCGCGCGCAGCGCATCGACATCGAACGACCAGTCGGGCGGTTCCAATCGAACCGGCACGAAGGTCGAGCCGGCCATCTGCGCCGACGCGGGATACGAGTCGTAGAACGGCTCGAACACCACGATTTCGTCGCCAGGCCCACTAAAAGCCAGGATCGCCTCGAAGACGGCCTCGGTCGCGCCGTTGGTGACCACGATTTCGCGCGCCGGGTCGATCTCGCGGCCAAGCACAACCGACGCGTCGATGGCAATCTGCTGTTTCAAGCGCGGCGCGCCGGAGCTGACCGCATATTGGTTCAGATCGGCATCGATCGCGCGCTTGGCAGCCTCCTTGACGAAATCCGGGCCAGGGAAATCGGGAAATCCCTGACCCAGATTGACCGCGTCGTACTGGCGCGCGAGCGCCGACATGCGCGTGAAGACCGAATCGCCGAATCCGTCCAGCCGAGCGTGTGTCCGCGTCGCGATCATCGGTCCTACTTCGCCTCGACCGTGAACGCGGCATCGTCCGCCAGCTGTTCCATCTCGGCAATGGTCTCGTCGAAGATGCGCATCGCCGCCAGCACCGGTTCGGGGGTGGTCAGATCGGCGCCGCCGCGTTTGAGCACCTCGATCGGATAGTCGGAGCTGCCCGCCTCGAGCATACCCAGGTAGTTCTGCCGCGCTGCCGGTCCCTCGTCGCGGATCTTGCTGGCGATCGCCAACGCCGCGGAGATGCCGGTGGCGTATTGGAAGACGTAGTACGCGCGATAGAAGTGGGGCACGCGACTCCATTCGAGCTTGGCGCGCTCGTCGTTCAGCACGCCGGGCCGGTAGAGCTCGCTGCGGCCGCCGTAGATCTCGCTCAGCGATTCCGGCGTCAACGGTTGTCCTTCGGCTGCCGCAACATGCGTGCGGTGCTCGAAATCGGCGAACATCGTCTGCCGCACCAGGGTCCCAGAGATCGTGTCGGCGAACTGATTGAGGATCGAGAAACGCTCCTGCTTGTTTTCCGCCGGGGTTTGCGCCAACAGATCCCAGGTCAGCAGGGTCTCGTTTACCGTCGATGCCACTTCGGCCAGGAAGATCGAATAGCCCGCGTAATGGAAGGGGTTGCTCGCCTGGCTGTAGAAGGTGTGCATCTGATGCCCGGCTTCATGCGCCAGGGTGAAGACATGATCGGTCGAGCCATTCCAGTTCATCAGGATGACCGGATTGGCTCCATAGCTGCCGGAGGAATAGGCGCCGGAGTTTTTCCCAGCCGTCTCGTGCCAATCGACTGTGCGCTTGCCGAAGAGTCCGCGCAGATCGTGGGTATACCGCTCGCCAAGCGCGGAAAGGCTGCCGAGCACGGTATCGATGGCTTCGTGGATGGAGAAGCGGCGCTCCGGCTCCGGCGACAGCGGCACATAGAGGTCGTATAGCGCCAGTTTGTCGACGCCGAGCAGTTTCGAACGCAGCTTAAAGTAGCGCTCGATTATTGCGGTCGAGCTGGAAACGGCCTCGATCAGGCTGTCATAGACCGACTCGGGAATATTGTCGTCCAGCAAAGCAGCCGCCCGGGCCGACTCGTACCCACGCACACTGGCGTAGAAATTGTCGTTGCGAATCGACCCGGCCAGAAGCGACCCGGTCGTGTTCTTGTGCTTCTCATAGGCGGTCATGAGCGCGTCGTAGGCGCGGATGCGGACGTCGCGGTTTTTGCTCTCCATAAGGAGCTGGTAGCGGGAGCGGGTGAGCTGGATCAGCTCCCCGTCCTCGTTTTCGACCTTTCCGAAATCAAGATCGGCATCGTTGAGCGAGCTAAAGGCATCGGACGCGGTACGCGCGATTTCTGCCGATTGCGCCAGCACCTGCTCGACCTCGATCGAGCGGACATACGGCCGCTGGCGAGCGGCATCCTCGAGCGCATGGCGATACGGCTCCAGCTCCTTCGATTTCAGGAACTTGTCGAAGCGCTCCTCGGGAATTTGCAGCAGCTCCGGCTGGAAGAATGCCAGCGCCTGGCTGGCCTGAATCGCCGCCGTCACCGCGCGTTCGAATGCGGCGGAACGAGCCGGATCGGCGACATTTTCATCTTTGCGCAGATGGGCGTAGCTGGCCACGCGGGAGATCACCTGGCGGGCGGCCATCGTATCGTCGAGCGCCTGACGCAGCTCAGCGGCCGATTCACCCAGCTTGCCCCGGTGGGAGGCGGCTTGCTCGACCAATCCAGGAATGCTCGCCAGCGCGGCGTCGAAGGCGGCGTCGTCCGGAAAATAGGACGTCAGATCCCAGGTTTCTTCGACGGGAACATCTTCCCGGGTGAGTTGTTCGAGTGTGGCGGTAGACATCTAGTACCTCGATTCAGGAACGATTACGACATGGCGAACAATCATAGGGGCAATAGACAGCGGGCAAAAGGCCATAGGCAATAGTGGACCCTGCAGTGGCGAGACGCCTGCGACCGGATTCATTGGTGAATGTGTCCGACCTACTCCCAGGGCCGCTCACAGTACGCTTGTCTATCGCCTTTTGCCCATTGCCTGACGGCACTTAGTGTCACATTGACAATTACTCCCATCGTCGTTATCCTTGCCAGTGCATCGAGGGAGTCGGAGGCATATCGAAATGCTCCGGTTGTCTGGCGTCAGACCCGGTTTTCCCGATTTACCTCGAAGGAGTTCGAGGCCGAATGTCCTCTTCGATCGATCTATCGCGCAGCCAGCAGCCGTTGTCGCTGAAATTTGGCGACAAGAGCTCGGAGTGGTTCGACAATCAGCAGCTGGGCGTGGCGACCTGCGTTCCCGAAGAGGGAACCGGAGCGTATGAAACCCTCTTTACCTACGGATCGACTCCCAAAAAGCAGGAGAAGATTCCGCGCGATTATTTCAAGATGCCGGTACCGGAGCGCGATGCCCGCACCTGGGAAGCGCGCAATCAGGTTGGCGACAAGCTGGTCATCCTCGGCCACCACTATCAGCGGGACGAGGTGATCAAATTCGCCGATTTCCGCGGTGACTCGTACAAGCTCTCCAAGGAAGCCGCCTCCCGGGGCGATGTCGATTTCATCCTCTTCTGCGGTGTGCATTTCATGGCGGAAAGCGCCGATGTGCTCGGGCGGCCGCATCAGCAGGTCATCCTGCCGAATATGGAAGCCGGTTGCTCCATGGCCGATATGGCCAAACCGGTCGATGTCGAGGCCTGCTGGGCCGAGCTGAAGCGGCTTGGGATCGGGAATGTCGTCCCCGTCACCTATATGAACTCGGCTGCCAGCCTCAAGGCGTTCTGCGGTCGCAACGGCGGTATCGTCTGTACCTCGTCGAATGCCTCCCGGGTCTACGATTGGGCCTTCGACGGCGGCGAGCGCATCCTCTTCTTCCCGGACGAGCATCTGGGGCGCAACACCGGACTCAAGAAGGGCATTCCGCTCGACAAGATGGTCGTCTGGGATCCGTTCCAGCCGCTCGGTGGCAACACCGAAGAGCAGCTGCGCAATGCGACTGTCATCCTCTGGAAGGGCTATTGCTCGGTTCACGCCCGCTTCACGGTGCAGCAGATCGAAACAGCGCGGCAGGCGTATCCGGATGTGCAGGTGATCGTCCATCCGGAGTGCGACTACCGGGTGGTGCAGGCCGCCGACTATGACGGCTCGACCGAGAAGATCATCAACACCATCAGCGATGCGCCTGCCGGGAGCACCTGGGCGGTGGGCACCGAGATCAACCTGGTCAACCGCCTGCAGAATGAGATGCCGGACAAGAAGATCTTCTGCCTCGATCCGGTGATTTGCCCCTGCTCGACTATGTACCGGGTTCATCCGGCATACGTCCTCTGGACGCTGGAACACCTGGCCAAGGGTGAGGTGGTCAACCGGGTGGACGTCGATCCGGTCACCAAAAAGGACGCGCTGATCGCGCTGGAGCGCATGCTGCTGGTGCCGTGACGGGTCCGGGGTCCGGACCGAACAGCGTATTGCGACCCACGCCCGGGCCGTTTAGAATCCACGCATGACCGAGCAGACGCCACCGGGACCACAGGTTGGGGATCCAGCGATCGACTTCACGCTGGAGAGCACCGGCGGCACATCGGTCACCCTCTCGAACTACTTCGGCGCCTATCGGATACTTTTGATCTTTTATCCAAAAGATTTCACCTCTGGGTGAACGAACCAGCTGTCCGCGGTTCGCAGGGCAATCGACTCCTATCGAGATCTCGATACCATTCCATTCGGCATCAGCGGGGACGACTTCGACAGCCACGAGCGTTTCAAGGCGCATCTGAAGCTGCCGTTCGATCTGCTGGTCGATGACGGCTTTGGAGTTGCGCGCGAGTACGGGGCGCTGAAACCGGTTCCCGGGCAGCCGGACGTCTATTCCGACGACATCAAGCGCACCGTCTTCATCGTTGGCAAGGATGGCACGATCATCTATCGGGCCAACGGCATCCCCTCCACCGACGATCTCCTGAACACCATCCGCCACGCCGGCGACGAGTAGCCCTCTCGTCGATCCGACGTCTCCCGTCGTCCCGACCGCAGTGGAGGGACCGCTCGTTGCCCCACAACCCAGCTTCCCACACACCATCCTCGGCCGTGGCGCAGGGTCTCTGCGCCTCGCTCGGGAGAGCGCGGCTCGATAACGGCGGCGCTACCGGCCTTCTGGTGGTTGGATAGGTATTTGCGAGGTGGTCGACGCTGGGCACCATTCGTGCGGGGACGCGGAGAGATTCTTCGCTTCGCTCAGAATGACAATGGGTTGGGAGTGACAAATGGGAGAGAACGGTGGGATCGACCGAGACGCTCCGCCTGTCTAGCAAGACGAGCGGAGCCGGGATCCAGCACCGAGTGTGGGTGACGGGTAACCAGCCCGGGAAGGGTCCGTGGCTGCCCAGGCCCGCACCCATGCCAGATGTGCCGCTTATGCTCATCATAGAACGTATGTTCTCTGATGTCAAGAGGGGATGCGCTTCTATTTTTGGAGTTGGTGGTGGGCGAAGTTGGGTATCGCGCTGGCGCGCGATCGCAGGGCGCGGAGGCACCTGCGCTACGACCGAGGTGGGGAGGCTGGGTTGTGGGGCAACAAGCGGTCCCTCCACTTCGGTCGGGACGACGATGGGGGGGTCGAGACGATGAAGGTTAGGGTTCGTCGTCTTCGATGAGGCGGAAGGTAGTTTCGGTTTCTTTCGGGTTGCGGCGGAGGAGCCATTGCCGTTTGCTGAGCGATTCCGCTGCTTGCTGGTAGAAGCTCTTCATCATCTCTTTGGATGGTTTTGCGCCGGTGGTGTAGTAAAAGTCGGCGGCGCGGCCGATCGCCATCGTGCCGGTATAGGCGATGGCGACTTTCGGCACGGCGCCGCCCATCATCGGTACCATAGCCGCTGCTTCGCGCGCTATCGTGCGCCAGAAGAATCCGGCGCCGACGACTGGCACCATCTCCCGGAAGATGCGGGTCGAATCGTGAATATCTTCTCCATGAATCGCGGCGATCTTGAAGATGAGTAGCAGCTGATTCTTGGTAAGCACGAAGAAATCGGCCCCGACGGTCGCCAACGAACCGACGATCGGCACCACCGTCGGCACATTAGCAACCAGTGCAAACTGGGCGTTCGCCATGGAGGTTTCGTCGTTGACCTGCTTGATGGCCGCGTCCCGGAATCCGGGCAAATAGCGGCCCAGGGAGACTGCACGGTCGGGATTTTGCTTGACGATGGCCGCCCGAGCCAGTCGCTGGGCGCGTGGATCGGCCGGATCGGAGCTCAGAAAGGCCACCGCGGCGGTCGGTGTCTTGCCAGAACGAATCCGATCGAGGAGCCGCTTCGATTCGGCGCTTCCTTCCGGATCAAAGATGACGACGGCGTCGAACGCTCCCATGTCCGGGAGCGGCTGGTCGAGTCGCTGATACGACACGTACCCGGAATATTCCAGTCCAGTGACATTCGTGGCTACGCGCTCGGCGGCGTCGCGATGATTCGAGAGCACCAGCAGTCGGGGTGGCAGCTCCGCCTGGTCGCGGATCTCATCCAGACTCAGTTCGCGGATGATGCCCCAGACACCCTTGGCGGTCGAAAACGGTTGCAGTCCTCGCATCGGATTTCCTGGTCGCTCCTCGTTGCCTCAGCCGGTCGCTTCCGGGGGCACACTCATTGATACCCTACCCACGATATCGAGATGGTTTCATCTGCTTCGACTGTATCGGTTTCCTCGTTCAGGAGGATGAGGCAGTTTGCGTCGGGGAGCGAAGACATCACGCTCGACCCTCGGTTCTCGGTGGGAACGGCCAGCAGTCTTCCCGCGCCATCTCGCCAGGCGCGCCCGCGGATGACATCGGTCCGGCCGGTGCGGCCGACGATCGTTTCGGTTGCGACCGCGGTCGCCATTTCCCGGCCAGACGGGCGACCGGACAGCCGATCTATCAATGGGCGCCCGAAGAGCTCGAAACCGACGAGCGCGGCAATTGGATTGCCCGGTAGCGAAAGCATGTAGAAATCGTCGAACCAGGCGAATCCGAAATGTTTGCCAGGACGCAGGCGAACTTCCCAAAGCTCGGCTTGCGGATGCGGTTCGAGCAGGTCGGCCATGGTGTCGGCGAGACTGTTCGAGATTCCGCCGCTGGTGATGACGAAATCAGAGGTTGTTTCACAGTTGTCGAGATGATCGAACACATCATCGAGATCGCCGTCCGATTGGACGATATCGACGACCTCGGCGCCGGCCGATTCGGCCAGGGCTGCCAACATCGGACCATTGGCGTCGTTTACCAGCGCGGGCCCGGAGGTCTCGAACAGCTCAGGGCCGATCGAGACGATCGTCACGGCGGGGCGTGGAATCGCGCTGACCGAATCGATGCCCAGAGCGGCCAGCAACCCGATTTCCTGAGGGCGCAATGTCGTATCGGCCTTGAGGGCGATCACCCCGGCGCGGATGTCCTCACCACGTTGCCGGACATTCTGGCCGGTAGCGACTGGGGCCGCGACCTCGACGAACCCGTCGCGCTCGACGATCTGTTCGGCCGGAATGACCGCGTCACACTCGCCGGGCAACGCCGCGCCGGTGCCGATGCGCACCGCCTGATCGATTGCTATTTGCCCATTCCAGACCTGCCCGGCATCGATCGTGCCCAGCAGCCGCAGGAGCGCCGGATGCCGCTCGCTGGATTCTCCCGTTGCTGCCGAATGCAGGGCGACGCCATCCATCGCGGAATTCGTGAATCGCGGCAGGTCGATTGGCGCGACCATGTCGCCGGCGAGCGTGAGTCCGAGCGATCGGATGAGCGGAACAGTGGCTGGATCGAGTGGCTCGACCCGGCTGGAAATGCGCTCGCGCGCTGCCTCGACCGAAAGATCGAGTCGGGCACGCGAGAACACGAAATCGTCCAGCGGGTTAGGCCTGCTCGCGGAAACCGGCCATGGTTTCGACCAGTCCCTTGACCGATCCAGCTGACTTCTCCAGCGCGGCCTGCTCCTCAGCGGTCAGGGTGAGCTGGTAGATCTCCTCGACACCCGCCGCCCCGATCTTGATCGGCACACCGACGTAGGTGCCGTCGATTCCGTATTCGCCTTGCAGCAACACACTGCAGGGGAGGACGCGCTTCTTGTCGAGTACGATCGAATCGACCATCTCGACCACCGAGGTGCCCGGCGCGTACCAGGCGCTGCCGGTCTTGAGCAGCCCGACGATCTCGGCGCCACCGTTGGCGGTCCGGTCCTCGATCGCTTTGACGCGCTCAGCGGAGAAGAGTTCGGTGATGGGAATGCCGGCGATGGTCGAATAGCGGGAAAGCGGCACCATGGTGTCGCCGTGGCCGCCGAGCACGAGGGCGGAAACATCCTGCACCGAGACGCCGGCCTCCATGGCGATGAAGGTGCGGAAGCGGGCAGAATCGAGCACACCCGCCATGCCGATCACGCGCTCGCGCGGGAAGCCCGCGACATCGAAGGCGGCGTGGCACATCGCATCGAGCGGATTGGAAACGATGATGAGAATGGCATCAGGCGATCCGGCGACGACCTGCCCGGTCACCGAGCTGACGATGCCCATATTGGTGCGAAGGAGATCGTCGCGGCTCATACCGGGCTTGCGCGCGATGCCGGAGGTGACCACAACCACATCGGAGTTCGCAGTGTCCTCATAGCTGTTCGCGCCGGTGATCTGCGTATCGAATCCCATCAGGGGTCCGACCTGCATGAGATCGAGCGCCTTGCCCTGCGGCAGACCTTCGACGATGTCGACCAGCACGATGTCCGCGTAGTCCCGCAGCGCGAGCATCTGGGCAACGGTGCCCCCGACCATTCCGGCGCCAACCACGGTGACCTTGCTGCGCTTGCTCGCTGCCATGAGGCTCTCACTCACTCCTTTGCTGCGTTTATTGGCAATCTGGCTCGTCGATACGGACATGCGCCGCGTACCGGCACGATAGTATAGGCGGCTGGATACCCGGCCCGAACCGGCAATCGAACGAAATGAGGCCATGCTCAATCCACCCCCCGTCGATCTTCATCTCCATTTGCTGCCAAATGTCGACGACGGGCCCTCTCGCCTCGACGAATGCGAAGCGATGTTGCGGTACTTTGCCCAGCTTGGTGTACGGAGGCTGGCAGCGACGCCACACCTGCATGGCGCGCTCGACGAGCGCGAGCGCGAACTCGTCGAACGTGGGTTGCAAGCGATTGCGCCGCTCTCCCAACGATTCGGCATCAGCGTGACCCCGGGGTTCGAGGTGCTCCTGACGCCCGATGTCCCGCGGCGACTGGCGAATGGCGAGCCGATTGGCTATGCGGGCACGAACGCGGTGCTGGTGGAGCTTCCGTTCGAGTTCTGGCCTGAGCAGAGCGGGTCGATCATCTTCGAGATCCAATCGGTCGAGTTCCAGCCGGTGCTGGCGCATCCGGAGCGCTATGTGATGGCGCAGCAGAATCCGAAGCTGGCGCTGGAGCTGGCGGATCGCGGCGTAATCATGCAGGTGACCTACGCGAGCCTGGCGGGGGTGAATGGCCGTTCGGCGCGGAATCTTGCCGAACAGATCATTCGCGAGTGTCCCAAGGTCATCCTCGCCACGGATGCCCACGGGAATGGCACCCGGCTGCGCGCGTTCGATGCCGGTCTGGCGCGTGCCACGGAGATCGTCGGCCCGGTGCGGGCGGCGCAGCTGGCCGCCGCGAATCCAGCCTCGATCCTGGAGAATCAACCGTTTCCGATCCAGGCTCCGCTCGAGCGCAAACTGGAGCAACGATCCTTTTTCGGACGGGCAAAACGCAATGTCACGAGCTGGGGCAACGGCTCGAATGACTGGTAGGACGACGCTGCTCGCCCCCAAAGGGATATGCTAGAATTGTTGCTCGTTGACGCGTCACGATCCCCGATAGCTCAATGGTAGAGCGCCCGGCTGTTAACCGGTAGGTTGCAAGTTCGAGTCTTGCTCGGGGAGCCACTCCCTTCAGACCAGTTTCACTAAAAAACGAATGATCGGCCTCCTCAGGGTGGCGCTGTTGTTGTGCGAGCTGGATCGCGCGCTGCCCGCGGCGGTCAGTAGCAAGAACAATCAACCACCTGAACTCGAAGACGACCGCACGAGGATGCGGCCGTCCTCGATTTTCACCTCCCAGCTTGGCTGGTCGATGGTGGCTGGTCCGCGTACGACCGCGCCGTCCTCGAGTCTGAAGGTACTGGCGTGCCAGGGACAACGGAGGCAATTGCCGTCGACGAGCTCGCCTTCGTCCAGTGGTCCGCCAGCATGGACGCAGGTCGCCGAGAGCGCGTAGACGGTTTCATCGCGCCGGACGAGCACGACCGGTACGTTCTTTGCCTTGACACGCATGGGCACGTCGACGTTCAAATCGGAGAGTGCCGCAACATCGGTCCATTTTTTGATCTCCGGCTGGAAGGCGGTGTGATTGACGCCGACGCCGCGCACGAAGGAGAGGTGCCCACCCAGATAGGCCCCACCCGATGCGAAGCCGAGCGCCGCGCCGCTCAGTGCGACGCCGGTTCGGTGTTGCCCGTTTCGGCGGGCCCCCCAGGACAAGGCTTGCAGCAGGGTTGCGATGAGATTCGCCAGCGCATGGACGGTCCCGACGCGCTGCTCAGGACCGTACGTTTCCGACCAGTCCGATGCCCCGGCCGCGGCGGTGGGGAGGGCGGTGAGCACACCGAGCCCCACAAGGTGTTGTGCCGCCGCCGCGCCGGATTCGCCGGCGGTCAGATCCAGGACCGAAGCCATCGTCCAGGCGCCGATCGGAAGATCGGTCAGCACCGGATGAAGCGGATGGCCGAGCCAGGTGCCCGACAACGCATTCTTGATTGGGGTGGGTCCCGTGGCGCGATGCACCAGTTTGGCGAGCGGATCGGTGATTCGATCGAGCGCACTCGCGTCCGCGATTCGTTGCGTCAGACGGGCACATGGTTCTCGCAGATCGATCATCATTCGTCATCCCTCTTGGTTGCCGGTGCGAAAGGACAGTGCAGTAGACAAGCAATGCGTGCGCCACGACGGCGCCGGGATCAGTCGATCTTGCGCAGAGCGGAGTCTTTGTGCGCCGCGACGTGATCGGTCTTGTCACTCTTGATTTCATATTGCGGTTCATCGGGCGTTGCGTGGTGGGTGTAGCCCTTGTAGTCGAAGTCGCTGGTATGCACTTCGATGATATGACCGGACACTTCGCCCGCCTCGGAATTCCAACGCACGTGGTCTCCCACCTGGAATCGGGTTGCCATTGTGCATCTCCTCGCCTTGTCTCAAGATCCACCGTTGCTTCACCGTAGCAGAGCCTGCTGGTAGGAGCGAAATCTCGCGAACGGCACGGTACGACACGCTCACCGAAACGCCGTGTCCGCTTGTAGAAATTCGGAACAAACCGCGCCGGCTTGGGTCTATTGGCGAGAAGTCGGTATCATCGCAAACGTGTGGTGCACAAGCGGCACACGTTTCGCGGATGAGCTGGCGAACCATCGCCTCGGTCGGGACCGATATGGATGGCGTCGTGCCACTCGAGAATTTCAGCCGTGCAACTACGTCCGGGGCGACGGACCGGTCTTTGGCGCGCTCGGCGGCACGGCGACGACGGCGACCCCGAGCGGCCAATCGCAAGCGCGTTACCAGCGAACAGCCACCTCCGGCACCGGCGCGGTCCAGCGATTCGACCTGGCGTCCCTGGGAAGTGTTCATCGCGCTGCTCGTTCTCGCGGGCACCTATTCGCTGATCACCAAGCAACTCCGACTGGCTCCAATCTGGTTGCTTCCAAGCGTCGTCGTTGCGCTGCTGGCGGCGTTGTTCGTCGCTCACCTCAGCGAACGACGCGATGCGGCCCGTTGGATCGCGATCGCATTGGCGTCTATCGGCGTGATCGCCGTACTGAGCAGTGTGGTCGTGCTGGTCGTGCGCTTGATGCGGGGCGATCTTTCCGCGCCGTATCTCTTGCGCGATGCGGCGTTACTCTGGGTCGCGAATATGATTGTCTTTGGACTCTGGTATTGGGAGCTGGATGGGGGCGGCCCGCACTTCCGCCATTTGCACGGATATCGCCCCACCGATCTGGCCTTTCCGCAAACCATGCTGGGCGGAGACATGGCCCGGGGATGGGAGCCGGATTTCGTCGACTATCTGTTCGTCGCGTTCAACGCCAGCACGGCGTTCAGCCCCACCGACACGTCTGTGCTTTCCGTCCGGGCGAAGCTGCTGATGATGGTCCAGTCGCTGATGTCGATCGTGTTGCTTGCAGTGGTGGCGGCACGGGCAATCAACGTATTGCACTAGTGCTCCCGGCATCGCGAGCGCGCGTCGGCCGGAAAGAGAGGACGAAATTCATGACACCGCACATCCGCGTCCAGGTTCGGCGGATCTACGATCAACCTCTTGCCAGCGATGGGAAACGCGTGCTGGTCGACCGGCTTTGGCCGCGGGGCGTGAGCAAGGAGCGGGCTCATCTGGACGAGTGGTGCAAGGAGATCGCGCCATCGACAGCCCTGCGGCAATGGTACGGTCACGATCCGGCACGCTATGACGAATTCACCCGCCGCTATCGAGCTGAGCTGGACGATCCAGCGCACGCACCCGCCCTCGCACATCTGCGGGAGCTGGCGAGCAACGGAACCCTGACACTGCTGACCGCGAGCAAGGAGTTTCAGATCAGCGAGGCGCAGGTACTGGAGGATGTGCTGACCGGCGCTACAGCCCCGGATCAACCGTCGTCGAGCGGACGATAGGGCAATGCACTTCGCGGCGGAGCGAATCGGGATGGCAAATGGCGATTCCAGGCGAATTGAACGACGGCGACCTCGACCCCGGCAAATCCGAGATCTTTACGATCGGTCATGCCGCGCTGCCAATCGGCGATTTCATCGATCTGCTGCACCGGCATGGCATCGATCTCCTCGTCGATATCCGCCGTTTTCCGGGTTCCCGGCACGCTCCCCAGTTTGGTGAGGACTTGCTCCGCTCGGAACTGGAAGCGGCAGGGATCGGCTATGTCCATCTGGCCGCGCTTGGGGGGCGACGAAGAGCGCAGCCCGATTCGCCAAACGGCGCCTGGCGCAACGCGTCATTTCGGGGATACGCGGACTACATGGAAACTGACGAGTTCCGGCATGGCCTGGGGGAGCTCGAGGAGCTAGCGCGTGGTCACCGAGTTGCCATCATGTGCGCGGAATCGGTCTGGTGGCGATGCCATCGCTCGATGGTGGCTGACGCAATGAAGGCCGCCGGCTGGCAAGTGCGACACATCATGAGCGATGGGTCGGCGCGTCCTCATAGCTTGACGGCGCCAGCTCGAATCGTGGATGGCAAGCTGACCTATCACGAGGCGCCTTCCGTGCCCGAGCAGATCGTCGAATAGTTCGCCCTGGTTTTCTTCCGAGGGGAACAGGCACGTCCGTAAGCGATTTGCATTTAGGCTTCGTCGTAATCGACGCGACTGACCTGGCGCTGGATGACAATCGAAAGCGAATACAAAGGAGACGACGCTGTGGCGGAGCATTTCAAGAATCTGATCGGTGGGAAATGGGTCGATTCGGTGAGCGGCAGGACGTTCGAGCGGCGCAATCCGGCGAACGGCGAGCTGGTCGCGACATACACC
>DASTFJ010000120.1:0-8584 GCA_035708745.1 Thermomicrobiales bacterium
GCTCACTCGGCCGAGTCATCTGGGAACACGGGCGGGCACAGGGGCCCGCACCCTACCTAAGGTTGGCCGTGCGCAGACGACTATCCCGGCAAGTTGCAAGCGCGCCAGCATTGGTGGCCACGGAAGCAAATTTCGTCCGACGCGACGCACGGTACGGTCGAGGAGCAGTTTGCTCCCGAACCTTCGCAAAAACTGCCGTCCGGATCGCAGCAAATCCCGTTCATGCAGGTAGTTTGAGCCTCACAATAGTTGTCGCCCGGGTCCACCGGGGCCGGTTTGAACGGCCCGGCGAATCCTCGGCGTGCGGCCTCGGCCGGACCCGCGACCAGCGCGCTGGCCGCAACACCACCGAGACCGAGCAACCCGGCCATCACCGAGCGACGGCTGCGCCCGCGGGCCAGATTTTTCGCGACATCATCGAATCGATCGTCGTGCATCGAGGTACTCCTGATTGAACCGATCACCTGCCGGCCACATCGCACTCCGCCCCTACGATCGCCAATGCCGCCGATTCTACCGCCGCTCCGCCCGGCTCGTTTCCGTCCGTTGCCTCCCCGGTCGCGCTCACTCCTGGTGTGCGCATTGTCCGTTGAAGCAGATGGGATTGTCGGTCGGGCAAACATTGCCGCAGCTGCCGCAGTTCTGGGGATCGCTCGCCGATTCGACGCAGCCCACGCCGGCGCAATAGAGCGCGCCGGAAATGCACAGGCATTGCCCACCCGAACAATTCATCCCGGTCGGGCACGCCTCACAGTTCGGACCGCAATTGTTCGGGTCGTTCTGCGTCTGCTCGGCCGGCACGCACATGCCATTGCACATCACCGGCTCGGTGTCATAGCAGAGTCCGTTGCAACAATACGGCGCGGACGGACTGCAAATGGTGACGCACTCGCAGGTGTCGAGCTCGAGCGAGGTGCATGCCTCGTCTTCGCAGGTCAGCGTGCAGGGTCCGCAGGTGCAGGTGGTCGGATCGAGATAGGTTCCGCTGGCGCATGAGGCCACACAGCCATCGCCACACGTCTCCATCCCGGCCGGACAGGAACACGTGCCCGGCGAGTCATTGGAGCATTCCATTCCCGCGGCACAGCAGGTCGGACCGCAGCTCGTCATGGTTTCGGGGCAGATGCATTCGCAGGTTCCCGCATCGAGCACGAAGGGCGCATCGCATTCGAACCCGGGACACGGGGTTGGCGTTGCCGTTGGCGCTGCTCCCGCTGCGCTCGCTCCCGCCGGGGCGGTCTGCTGGCTTGCGGCCGGATCGATTTGCCAGGTCCCGGTATCACCCAGCTCCGGTCCTCCGAACACTCCTGAAAGGGCGCCCGCACAGGTGGCGATGTCGTTTTCGCCGGCGCCGGTCAGCACCAGGGCATTGCCGTTCGGAAAGGTGGCGCGCAGGGAAAGCGCGCGCCCATCGGCGTTGCCAACGACCGGCACGGTCGGACCGCCATCGAACGCCAGCGAACCATCGTCGATGGCGCCGTCCTGGCCGACCGCGATCTCCAGCACGCCGGTATAGCCGACGCCGAACGATGGGCCGGCCGAGGTTAGCGCCTGGATCGTCATCTGGCAAGTCGACGTGGCAGGCTGGGCCTCCGCCGCAAGGACGCGTCCCAGTGCGGCGGCCACTCCGGTGGCGCCGGCGCTGCCAACGGCTTGCCGCCGGGTCAATCGCTTCGCGCGCGCGCGGGCCCAATTGTCGAAACGCGTGCCGTCCATGGTCCTCCCGCCTGACTGTGCGACAGATGAAGCAGGTCGCCTCGCCCGGCCGCGCCAGAATTCCATATCCCGATCGAGTCTCTTCCGATCACTTTAGCAGCCGGGGCCGGCGGGTGACTAATTGGGTGAGGCAAACGCCAGAGGCGTACCATTGAGGTATTGCGCGGCCACTCCGTCGCCGCGCGTACCGAGCCGCGAGCGGCCGGATTCGACCTCTCCGGTTCGCCTCGGAGAGTCGACTCATGAACCTTCCCTTCAAGAACCGGCAAGACGCCGGTCGCCATCTTGCCGCTGAGCTGGGCGCGTACGCCGACCGGCCCGATGTGGTGGTGCTCGGTCTGCCTCGCGGCGGGGTGCCGGTCGCTGCCGAAGTCGCCACTGCCTTACATGCTCCCCTCGATGCTTTTCTGGTGCGCAAGCTAGGCGTGCCGGGGCATGAGGAATTGGCGATGGGCGCCATCGCATCCGGTGGCGTGCGCGTCGTCGACCAGCGTCTGGTGCGCGAGCTGGGCATCTCCGCCGCGACCGTCGATGCCGTCGAAGCGAGCGAGCAGCACGAGCTGCAACGCCGCGAGCGTCTCTATCGCGGCAATCGGGGCGCGCCTGCGGTGCAGGGCAAGACCGTGATTCTGGTCGACGATGGATTAGCCACCGGCGCCACCATGCGCGCCGCGGTCGAAGCCCTCCGGCGGCTCGAGCCGGCCTGGATCGCGGGCGCGGTGCCGGTCGCGTCCAGCGAGATGTGTGAGGCAATGCGCGTCGAGGTCGACGATATGATCTGCGCCGCCACACCGGAGCCGTTCTATGCGGTCGGGCTGTGGTATGACGATTTCGGTCCTACCAGCGATCAAGAGGTCTGCGATCTGCTGCGCACCGCCCAGGAGACCGAAGCGAAGCACCCCGCTGCCGCCGATCCGCCGGCTGAATCCCGGGTCGCGCACCGGATGCTCGAGCGCTTTTCGCCGATCGCCCGGCATGCCAACGACTACGACGCCCTGGTCGCGCGGGCACGCGATGCTCGCATCGTGCTGATCGGCGAGGCATCGCACGGCACCCATGAGTTCTATCAGGAACGCGCCTATATCACCCGGCGGCTTATCACCGAGCTCGGGTTCGATGCGGTCGCGGTCGAGGCCGACTGGCCCGACGCCTATCGGGTCAACCGCTATGTGCGCGGGCAAGGGACCGATTCGGATGCCGAATCCGCGCTGGGCGCCTTTCATCGTTTTCCACGCTGGATGTGGCGTAACGAAGTCGTGCGGGGCTTCGTGGACTGGTTACGTGAGTGGAACGACGCCCGGCCCGCCAAGGAGGTGCGCACCGGGTTCTACGGTCTCGATCTCTACAGTCTGAGCGCGTCGATCGAGTCGGTGATTGGCTATCTGGACAAGGTCGATCCCGAAGGCGCCGCCCGGGCCCGGGCGCGCTATGCCTGCTTCGACCACTTCGGGGACGACCCGCAGGTCTATGGGTATCAGACCGCGCACGGCATCGCCGAGCCGTGCGAGAACGAAGCGGTTGGACAATTGGTGGAAATGCAGCGCCGCGCCAGCGAGCTGGCGAACCGCGATGGACGGGTCGCTCGGGACGAGTTCTTTTTCGCCGAGCAGAATGCCCGGCTGGCCCGCAATGCTGAAGCCTATTACCGCTCCATGTTCCGCGGGCGCATCTCCTCCTGGAATCTACGCGACCTGCATATGGCCGAAACGCTCGATGCGCTCATCCCGCATCTGCGGAGTGAGAATGGCCCGAATGGTGGGCGTATCGTGGTCTGGGCGCATAACTCGCATCTGGGCGATGCCCGCGCCACCGAGATGGGCGCCCAGGGTGAGCTGAACCTCGGTCAGCTGGCGCGGCAGCGCTACGGCGACGAGGTGCTGAGTATCGGGTTCAGCACGTATACCGGCACGGTAACCGCCGCACACGACTGGGACCAACCCGCCCAGCGCCGGATCGTGCGGCCCGGACTCCCCGGAAGCTGGGAAGCGCTGCTGCACGAAACCGGCGAAGGCGATTTTCTCTTCGATATCCCGAAATCCGGTGTGCTGGCGGACGAGCTGCGGCAGCCCCGGCTGCAACGCGCGATCGGCGTCATCTACCGGCCGGAGACCGAGCGTTTCAGCCACTACTTCGAGGTGCGCCTGCCCGATCAGTTCGATGCCCTCATCCATCTGGATCTGACGACGGCCCTGCGTCCGCTCGATCTGGATTCGGGTTGGGAAACGGCAGAGGAACTGCCCGAGACCTTCCCCTTCGCGGTGTGACACCGCTCCAGAGCCCAAAGCGAATCCGGCCGTAGGGCATGCACTCCGCGGCATGCTCCTACGGCCGGTTGAGCGGCCCGGGTATGGGCACGTAGTCCATGCCCTACGTTCGTCTCAGCCGCTATGTGGCCACTTCGTACGCGACCCCGTCACTCAGGGCAATCACGTGATCGCCCAGGGCAAAGGCAACTGCCAGATCGGGATGCTCGGCCAGCAGCGCGAAGTATTCGTCGCTGGCGAACTCCACCTGTATGGGCTCCATCGTTTCGGGATCGAACGTGGTTTCGGTCCAGACGCCGTCCTTGAAGAGGAAGGCCCGATCGCCAATGGCGCGGAGCTCGACCCCTTCTTCCTGAAACTGCGTTGGCGCCGCCGCGTTGGCTTCCGCCATCGAGGCGCTGGTTGCCGCTGCATCGACCGCGGCTCCGCCGGTCGTTTCCATCGGGACGGCTACCGCCGCGTCGTATGACTCCTGGGCCGCGTCTGCCCGGCCGGTTTGGGTGAGGATGTCATCGTCGGTGATCAGGTACGACGTGTACGGGGTCACGATGCCGTAGCGGATGCTGAGATCGATGATCGCCTCGGTCAGCTCCTTCTGCTCGCCCTGCAGGCGGATCTGGTTCATCAGATAACCGATCTTGCGGGTCGCCCAGAGGCGCGGCAGGCTCTCGGTGGAAACCGTGTCGTCGCTGGTGAAGGTCTGTCCCTCGTAGATATAGGTGGTTTCCTTTCCGTCGATCTTGCCCTTCAGCTCGATCCTGGCGGAGCCGCCGTCTTTGTAATGCCCGACGATCACCAACTGCGAGCCGGCGAAGATATCGGGCAGCGGGGTGGGATAGATCTCCTCGGTGTCGACGCCGTCGATGGTCAGCTCGACGTCGGTCAGCAGCGGGGTGCTGATCTTCGCGTAGAAATTGGACACCGTTTCGTCCAACCGCTCGCCAGGGCGCACATAGGAGCTGGCGCCGTGATGCTCGCTGGTCAGATTGTCGAGCAGGAAGGTATCGACATCGTCACCGACGCCGAAGGCGAAGAGACGCACGTTGTCCGGCGCGGTCTCGCTGACATCGTCAAGAATCTCGGCCGGGTCGGTTTCACCCTCGGTCGGCAGACCGTCGGTCAGGAAGAGGACATAGGTCGGGCGCTCGTTCTCGACCAGTTCCATCGCTTCGCTGAGCGCGCCGTCGATATCGGTGCCGCCGGATGACTCCAGGTTCTCGACCCATTCGATCGCGTGCTGCGCATCCGAGGCGGAGAGCAGATCGTCGTCATAGAGCCGCACGCCGGTGCTGAACTCGACGATGGTGAAGCGGTCGCCCTCGTTCAGGTTTTGCAGGATATAGACCAGCGCCTCCTTGGCCTGTGCCAGCTTTTCGCCTTCCATGCTGCCCGAGGTATCGAGCACCACGATGACGTCCTTGCTGATCGCGGTTTCCTGCTGCGGAATGCCCGGCGCGGCCAGCAGCATGAAGGTGCCCTGATCGTCGTCCTCACTCCAATAGGAGAGCAGATTCACGCCGATCGCTTCGCCGGAGAGGGTGTAGAAGAGATCGAAATCGGTGTCCGGTTTGACCTCGTTGGCTTCCCAGCCGGCGGTGAAATGCTCGTCGTCCTGCTTGTCGACCGCGATCTCGTGACTGGGAGAATAGACCGCCCGTACCGGCTGATCGGAGGCGACCTCGACATGCACGCTGACCGATTCCAGTGGCGCGGCCGAGAACCGCTCGGTATTCAGCGGATAGCGGTAATGCACGACGCCGCCTTCGGCCGTCAGCACTTGCTGGTAGCGGATCTGGACATTTGCGTCTTCTCCCGGCTGAATCGGGAAGATGCTCGCCTGGATGACGTTCTGCCCGAGGTATTCCAGCAAGGCGGGATCGCGCAGCTGGGAGACGATGTTCTCGTAGATCTCGCGCGCCTCATCGGCTTCGAGGATTTGGGCTTCGATCTCCTTGCCATCGACCGTCATGGTGAACTGGTCGATGGTCGCGCCTTGGGGCACCGGGAAGAGATAGGTCCCCTCCGCTACCCAGTCGTTCGGGTTGTGGAAGGTCTGATCGATTTCGGTGGTGGCGAGCTGATTTTCGATGGCGACCTCGACGTGATGCTCTTTCACCACGAGCTGATCGCCGATGTAGACCACATCGCCGCATTCTGGATCGCAATCTGGCGGCGTGACCACGACCACTCCATCGGCGTTTACGCCGGTGGCCGTGGCCAACACCGTCAGCAGCATGAGCAGGGCCGCCAGCCCATGCACCATTCGTGCGCGCATCTCCCTTAACCTCCATTAGCCTGGTCGCTTATGAAACCCCATGTCGCCCCCACCCGATCCGACCAGCGTGCCCCGGCGGAGGTTGGAGGTGAAACGACGGGGATGGAGGAAAAGTTCCCGACGAGGTGAGGCCCGAGCCCCGCGGCCCGGGTTTGGAGACGTTCGAGTGGTTAGAATTGGCAGCGAAGTAACAGGAGTGAGCCTACACTCCTTTCTAGCACCATCTAGCACCATCTAGCACCATCTAGCAAAGAAGGATAGCTAGGCGATGCGCCGCGGATCGCGCTTCCTAACCTCCTATTTTGCGCAGCGACCACACCGCGGAAGTTGTTCGCCCGGAGTAATCGACTAGCCCAAGAGACTTCAGCATTTGTAGGTTGTTCTGCACAGTGCGTCTCGTTGGTTGGGTGGGCAGCAAATCGAGAAGATGACGCAGTGATAACGGCCCCGATCGAGCCAAGATATTCAGGATGTCTTGCTGAAGCAACGAGAGATCGGTCTCGACGCGGGTCGGTGCCTGATACACGGCTGGGCGGAAGACGACGGTAAAGCTATGCCGTGATGCGACGAATTCCGGCGCGGGGATGCCAGTCGATTGGTTGAGCTCGATCATCTTCAGCGTCCCACTGCCCCACGACTCGATGATGCCCTGACGATAGAAGACGGCCGCGATGAGCGGATTCCAACGTTTCGATTCGTGGGGCACAAAGAGGTCTTCGACCGCGAGACCGAATCGAATTGAAGAAGCTCGTCGCTATTCATCGAGGAAACATCATCCGTCCGTCGATTGCAGTCGCGATACTGTAACGAAGAATTCCGAAATCAGTGACACGTTCAAGCGTCCGGTCGTTCGAGCGCAAATCGGCCACGGGGTAGGGCCCAGGGGTAGACTTGCAGGACTATGCGCGTGTCGACCGAAATCGCTCGCCCGCTGTGGCGATCAACAGGAGGCTACCGTCACGTCACGGGCTTTCGCGAACGGCCGTGGCTTGGGCGATCCGATGCGGCCGAGCTCATGGATGGCGACGGGTTCACCGCCGCCGAGCTGACCGCCAATTTTCGGGACATTCGGCGGGTCAACCGCTGGTTTGGCGGGATCTCCGCCATTTTGGGGGCGTTGCCGGAGCTCGTCCCGGCCGGCGCCACAACCTTTTCACTGCTCGATATCGCCACGGGAGTGGCGGATATCCCGCTCGCCATCCAGCAATGGTGTGCTGCCCGCGGTCTGGCGGTGGAGATCACGGCGACGGACATCGAACCGAAGATGCTCGCGCTCGCCAGCGCGCAGATCGCCGGGACATCGGGCATCCATCTGCGGCAAGCCGATGCGCGGGCTATGCCCTTCGCGAGCCATTCGTTCGATGTGGTGACCTGCTCACTTGCCCTGCATCATTGCGACCCGGCCGATGCGGTGCAGGTGCTGCGGGAGATGGACCGCATCTGCCGGAGGGGCTTCATCGTCAATGATCTGCGCCGCAGCGCGCTCGCCTATGGAGCGACGTGGTTGGCGAGCCGGCTGACGACGCGGAATCGCCTGACCCGGCACGATGGCCCGCTTTCGATCCAACGAGCCTACACCCCGACCGAATTGCGAGCGCTCCTGGACGAGGCCGGCGTGGCCGATGCCGAGGTCAGGATCTCGCCCTGGTTCCGGATGGTCGCGGTAAAGCGAGCGAATCTTGACTGAACAAGCTGGGCCCACCTATGGGGGGCCGAACGACGCGGAGGTCATCGTCGTCGGGGGCGGTCCGGCCGGCAGTGCCACCGCCCTGCTGCTGGCCCGGGCCGGTCATGCGGTGCTGTTGCTCGACAAAGCCCGCTTTCCCCGGCACAAAGCCTGCTCCGAGTACATCAATGCCGGTGGGGTGGCGGCGCTCTCCGAGCTGGGTTTGTTGCACGATGCGATCGCGGCCGGTGCGCACCGGCTGACCGAGATGCGAGTTCACGCCCCGGACGGGGGGCAATACGCTGCCCGGTTCGAGCGAGCGTCCGCGGATCGTCATGCGCTCGGGCTCTCTCGCTACCGGCTGGACGCGCTGCTACTCGATGCAGCCCGCAATTCCGGCGTCACGGTGATGGAGCGGACCCATGCGCGCAACGTGGTCGTGCGACCCGATGCTCCTGCCATCGTCGAGGCATCGTTCGGGGGAACGGACCTCCGACTGCACGCACCGCTGATCGTCGGGGCCGATGGACACCACTCCTGTGTGACGCGATCGCTGGGGCTGGACCAGTCACGGCGCTGGCCGCGGCGGGTCGGTCTGGTGGCCCACTATCGGCAGGTGACCGGGAACGACCACGGTGGCGATCTGTATGTCACGTCCGATGG
>DASTFJ010000121.1:0-5312 GCA_035708745.1 Thermomicrobiales bacterium
CCGATCGTTCTGCCGGGCGAGGGCGTAAAGCATATGTGGCGACTGCATCTGAATGCCTCCTAGCGATCGATCCGTTCGATCTGCATTCATGATGCGTTCCGCGGTAGTCTCCCGGCCATCCCGCGACTGGCGGAATTGTGGCAGGGAGGTTGGTGTTGGGCCTTCTCCGCCAGATGGCGGATATGCGGGGGCCGGCGCCCGGAGATGGTCGTAGTCGAGGGCGTGTCTGCCCTCACGTGGCAGCAATACATTCCCCAAGTGATCGAAGAACCGGATACGATTCTCCGACCACTGATACCGTCAGCAAAGGGCGAGCGCGTCGTGTTCACCAATCGCAAGCAACGCCTTCCTCCTGCCGCCTATCGCGTCGAAGGTTCGTCCTGGCACGTCGTCATCAATGTTGCCAGGCAGAACGGCTCCCCATTTCTCGATCTCGAGTTGGGTCGCAATCAAATGGACTCGTTTCTGCGAGGTTGTGTCATCTGCAGCGCGGTTCCTCACGTCATCTGTGTCATGCCAGATCATTTGCATCTACTGGCGGAAATCGGTCCGGTTGGGCTCATCGACCTTGTGCGACGCATGAAATCTAGTTCGACCAAGCTCTGGTGGCGCCAAGGTGGTCGAGATGAGCTCTGGCAGGAAAGTTTCTACGACCACGGCATCCGGGATACTCAAGACTTCGAAGCTATCGCCAAATACATTCTGCATAACCCGATCGAGGCTGGACTCGTCGCGGAGTGGGAGTCGTATCGTCTTGTAGGTGGAAGGCTGGTCGAGCCGTAGACGACGAGAGGGCAGAGACGCCCTCGGCTACAACCGGCCCGTCTGGGAGCGAGAGGGCAGACACGCCCTCGGCTACGACCGGCGACTCGGTCTACGCAGGCAACAAGCCGTCCCGTACGATGCGGGCGGCGACGGCAGCGCGGGAGTTGACGCCGAGCTTCGCCATGATGTTGGCGACATGAGATTGCACGGTCCGTTCGGAGATGAAAAGCTCGGCCGCGATTTCGGGGTTGGTTTTGCCCTCGACCAGCAACCGTGCCACCTCGGTTTCGCGTGGGGTGAGCAGCGACGGCGCATTTGGCGCCACGTCCGCCCCAGGTTCTGGCCGCTCGACGCGCTCGATCTCTGCTCCCAGCTCCTCCAGAGTCATGGCGCTGCCCAGCGCCATTTCGTCGACAAGGTCAGTTTCGGGCAGCAATCGAGGCAGACGCTCTTGCAGAACCGCAAAACTGGACAGCTCATATTCGGTCAGCACCAGCCCAACAGCCGAGATGAACGCCCGTGCGGCGCCAAGGAGCCGCGCGGCGCGAACGGGGTCTCCGAACTCCAAGGAGACCCAGGACTTGACGGCCAGCGCATTCGCGACATCCTGATGACTCCGCACCTCGAGGATTTCGAACCAGTTTTTTCGCACGATGTCATCGGCTTCACGTGGATTGCCCATGTGCAGGGCCAATCGTGCCAAGGCCATCTGTTGCATGATGTGGGAGATCCAGCGCAGGTCGTTCGGTTCCAGCAACCCGAGAATGCGCTGGTGATAGGCCAATGCCAGCTCGTAGTCACCGTCGATCTCGGCCAGGATCGCCATGTTGAGGATCGGACCCATGACGGATTTGAGCATGCCGGCTTCCTCGGCCAGTTCGATGGCATGCAGCGTTCGCGCCCGCCCCTCCTCCGTGTCCCCGGCGATCAGGGTTATGGCTCCCCAGACTTGCTCTGTTCGAATGGTTGCGAGTGGATCGCCCAGCGCGTGCGTCATCTGCGTGGTTTCGGCCTGCATGGTCATCGCCCGCGGAAGCTCACCCGTGAGCGCCAGCAACCAGGCAAAATCGAGCATGGAATTCAGGCGCAACGATGAAGGAATCTCGGAGGAACAGGCGAGCGCCGCGGCGTAGATCCGATGCCCTTCGCGGGGGTTTCCGCGCGTTTCCCACCATGCACGCAGATCGTAGGCCAACCGCAACGCGCGGGCGCCGTCGCCCTCAGTAATCGCCCAGTTTATTGCGGCGCGGATATCATCCATGGAGCGCTCGATCAGTCCGAGCCAGGGCAGGTCGATTTCGTGCGGCATGATCTCGGGCGGCGCAATGCGCTCGATGACCACGTCGACGAACCGCGAACGCACCGCCGCATCCGCACCGTCGCTGATGAGCTGCGCCTGCCCGAAGTCCCGCATCGAATCGAGCATCGCATAGCGCCCTGCGCCTGGTTCGTTGAGCCGCGCCAGCAGATTCTGATCGACCAATGCGCTCACCAGATCGATCGTTTCCAGGCGAGAAATACCCAAACCACCAGCAAGCTGCACCGCGCTTTCCAGCGTGAACGGCCCCGGAGAGACTGAAAGGATCCGGAAGAGCCGCTGCTCCTGCGGATGCAGCAATTCGTAGCTCCAGCGAATCGTGGCGCGAATGGTCTGCTGCCGGTCAGGGGCATCGCGCGGACCGCCGGTCAGCAAATCCAGGCGGCTGGAAAGAAGTGTCGAAATTTCGTCCAGGGAGAAATGGCGCACCCGGGCAGCGGCCAGCTCGATGGCCAACGGAAGAAAATCGAGCTGGGCCACGATCGCAGCAATCCGTTCGAGGTTCTCCTTATTGAGCTGGAAATTGGAGTCGACCGACCGTGCTCGCTGGGCAAAGAGGCGGACTGCCGGATGGGCTCCCAGCTCTTCGAGCGTGCGCTCCTTGTTCAACGGCGGAAATGGATCGATACGCATCTCGAGCTCGCCGATCAACCGCAATGGAACCCGGCTGGTCACGAGCAGAACGAGGGTAGGAACGCGTTCCAGCAACGTGCCGAGTATCCCGGAGGCGTCCGCCAGATGCTCCATGTTGTCGATCACGAGCACGGCTGGCTCGCTGCCCAACGCTGCGACTAACGCATCGAAGGGTTCGACACCTGGCGCGGAGACTCCCAGGGCGCGAACGACTGCATCGAGCAGCAGTTCCGGATCGGCGAGTTCGCCAAGCGACACCCAGCCAACTCGCTCCGCGAAGGCGGCTCGGACATCCTCTGCCACAGCCAACGCCAATCGCGTTTTACCGACTCCTCCGGGTCCTACGAGGGTGACCAGCCGTTCATGCTGACGAATCAGATCCGCAAGTTGGGCGCGTACACCATCTCGCCCGATGATCGGTGTGCGTGCCGCTGGAAGGTGGAATACCATCGGGGCCGATGGTTGAGAGAGCGTGATCGATCGGTCCATGGCGCCTTCGCTGCGCGCGATCTGTATCGTGGATTGGTCCTACGTCTAGCATAGTGTCAGGAATGCCGGGGGAGCAACGGAATCATGCTGGCAACAAGCCCTCGCGCACGACGCGGGCGGCGACGGCGGTGCGGGAATTGACGCCGAGTTTCGCCATGATGTTGGCGACATGGGACTGCACGGTCCGCTCGGAGATGAAAAGCTCGGCAGCAATTTCGGGATTCGTTTTGCCTTCGACCAGCAACCGTGCCACCTCGGTTTCCCGCGGGGTCAGCAGCGACGGCTCCGGATGGGCAGGTTCGGACGAGATCGCGACCGGTGCCATCATCACCGGCGTGAGCTCGTCGATCGACCTGGTGCGCCCAGCCGCGAGCGCGCGCTTGAACTCCTCGGCGCCCAGCGCCTTGGTGAACCGGGCGCGCAATCGGTCGAGCTCCACCACCTCCATCTCGGTCAACACGCGTCCGTGCGTATCGACCAGTTCATCGGCCGCGCCGAAGAGATCGGCGGCAGGTTGCGGCCGTCCCGCTTCGAGCAGCACCTCGCCCTTGATGTACAGCGCACTCGCCAGGTTCTGCGCATCGCGCTGCTTGGCCAGCTCGGGCCAGGCGTCCATCACCAACCGGTCGGCTTCAGCCGGATCGCCCATGCGCAAGGCCAGGTTCGCCATCCCATTGAGATGCATGGCGAAGAATCCCGGACTCCGGTTCCGGTCCATGAGTGCGATTCCGCGCCGGTGATAATCGAGCGCGGCCTCGTATTCGCCCACAATCTCCGACAGGGTCGCCATATTGAAGAGCAACCCGCGAAAGTGGGACATCATGTCGCCCTGCTCTGCCAGCTCGATGGCGTGTTGAGTGCGTCGCTTGCCTTCCTCGAAATCTCCTTCGACGAAGGCAAGCGCGCCCATGAGCTGCTCGGTCTTGACCCAAATCAAGGTGCTATCGAGTTTGCGAGCCAGCGATTCGATGTCGTCTCGGTGAGAGAGCGCCTCGGGGATCGCTCCGGTCAGCGCCTGAAGCCACGCGTAATCTCGCAAGGCCGCAAGACGCAGCTCGTCGGGAACCTCCGGCGCAATGGCAAATGCGGCCTGGAACAACCGAACCCCTTCTCGCGGCACGCCACGTGAGGTCCACCAACTACTCAGCCGTTCGGCGAGCTGCAAAGCGCGTTCGCCATCCCCCACGCCGATCAACCAGGCAAAGGTGGATCGCACATCATCCATGGATTGCTCGACGGTTTCGAGCCAGTCGACGTTGTCACTGGAAAAATCGTCCGGCGGCGTGACGCGCTCGATCACGAGCTCGGCGAACCGCGCCCGCACCGCTTCCTCCTCGGCCGCATCCACCAGTTGCGACTGGCCATATTCCCGGATCGAGCCGAGCATCCCGTAGCGCCCGGCTCCCGGTTCGCTCGAACGGGTCAACAAATTCTGATCGACCAGCGTGCTGACCAGATCGATCGTCTCCACCCGGGTGGAACCATTACCGTCGAAGAGCTGGGTGGCGCTATCGAGGGTAAACGACCCGGGAAAGACCGAGAGCCAGCGAAAAAGCCGCTGTTCCTCCGAACTCAGCAACGTGTAGCTCCAACCAATGGTGGCGCGGATCGTGCGCTGGCGATCGGGCGCGTCCCGCGGACCGCCGGTCAGCAGATCGAGACTACTGGACAGCAGCTGCTGGATCTCATCCAGGGAAAAATGCCGCACCCGGGCCGCGGCCAGCTCGATCGCCAGCGGCAGATAGTCGAGCTGCGCCACGATCGCGGCAATCCGCTCCAGCGCCGGGCGATCGGGCCCGAACGCGGAATCGACCGCCCGCGCCCGTTCGATGAAGAGCCGAATCGCAGGATGGTTCTCCAGCTCAGCGTCGCTGGATTCGATCGCCGGGAACGGACTGATCCGCACTTCACGCTCGCCGATCAGCCGCAACGGCACCCGGCTGGTGACCAGCAGCGAAAGCCCCGGCAGGCGTTCCAGCAACGTGCCGAGCATGGTGGCGCCCTCGGCAAGATGCTCCATATTGTCGATGACCAGCAGCGTTGGCTGTTCGCTCAGCGCGGCGGAAAGCGCATCCAGCGGCTCCCGGCCCTGAATCGGAATGTCGAG
>DASTFJ010000122.1:0-6767 GCA_035708745.1 Thermomicrobiales bacterium
CGCCTGGGTCATGGTGGCGGTGTGCGACCCAGCCGAAACGCCGGTGAAGGTCACGACTCCGTCGCCATCGTCGTCGCACTGGGTCTCGCCGCTATCCAGCTGATAGCAGGCGCCCGGCACCGGGTTGTTGTCTGGGTCGAGCGCGACGAGTCCAATCGAGAAGCCTTGCTGGCCCTCTTCGGTTGGCGTCTCGGTCGGTTGTTCGACCGGACCTTCCGGCGTATCGGTCGCAGCCGGAGCGACCTCGGTTTGCGCGCTGGTGAAGGTGAGCTGCTGATCGCTCTGGATATCGACCTGCTGGGGCGATGCCGCCTCGTAGCCCTGCGGCGCCTGGGTCTGGAAGATGTTGTAGGCCCCGGCAGAGACGTTGGCGAAGGTCGTTACGCCGTCACCATCGTCATCGCACGCCTGTCCGGCGTCGCCCATGTCGTAACAGGCGCCCGGCAGCGGGGTTCCGTTTTGATCGACTGTCGTGATATTGACGGTGAAGGTCGAGGGGGCGGCCGTTTGCACCTGGAAGGTGACATTCGCCGTCTCACCTCCCTGCACGGTCACCTGCTGTTGCGTCGACCCGACTGCCTGGTAGCCGTCCGGCACGATCAGCTCGATGGTGTAGTCGCCGGCGGGCACATCGGTCTGGGTCATGACGGCATCGTCGTCATCGCCGTCGCACTGCTGACCAAAAGTCGAGAGGTTGTAGCAGACGCCTTGCAGCTGCTGGCCGTTTTCGTCGGTCGTAACGACCGCGATCGTGCCAGTCTGCGCCGCTGCCTGCTGGAAGGGCACATTGAACTGTTGATCGCCCTGCACATCGATCTGGGTCGGCTGGACGTTCTCGTAGCCCTGCGGCGCCTGGGTGGAGCTCACGTTGTAGTTGCCAAGCGGCACGTCGTTGAAGGTCGTCAGCCCGTCCTGATCGTCATCGCACTGCTGACCGACGCCATCGATCGAGAAGCAGGCGCCCGGAAGCGGGCTACCGTTCTGGTCGACCGCGATGAGTGTGATCGTGGCGGTGGCTGCTTGCTGCGGCTCGGTCGGCTCCTCGCTCGGCTCTTCCTGCGGCGGCGGTTCTTCCCCGCCGACCCCCTCGACGGTAGCCTGCGCCTGATTCGAGCCCGGCGAAAGCGAGATCTGCTGGGAGTCCGCGGCGTCCTGCCCGTTCGGGGTGAAGGTTTCGACGAGGTTCCCGCTGTCCGGCACGCCATTCGGGAAATTCAGCGTGACATTGCCGTCGTTGCTGCCGTCGGTCGAATCGCACGATTGGCTGGCGACCCCGCCATTGGCGGTCACCGCGAAACAGGCGCCGACCTGAGGATTGCCCTGATCGTCGGTCTTGCTGACTTGCAGCTGACCGGATTCGATCCCGCCCGCTTGCAGAATGTTGCCGCTCGCGTCCGCAACGACCTGCACGCGTCCACCGCTGCCAGCCACGGGTTGCGCGGTGATGCCGGTCGGGGTTCCGCCGACTAGCGTTTCGACATTGACCGGCGATCCTGGACTGGCATCGAACGTAGCGACGAAATTGCCGCCACTGGACACCATCGGGAAGGTGCCGAAATCGGTTTGCAATGTGACCAACAGCGGTCCGGAGCTGATTTGGCCGTTGTTTGCATCGAACTGGAAGACCGCGCCGGCCGCATCCGGGGTGACATCGACCGAGGACGAGCCGGCGTTCACATCTCCATCATTGGTGGAGACGGTGACATCGAAGTTGTAGGAACCCGGCGGCAACGGCGCGGTGCCGCTCCAGATGCCGCTGCCCGAATTCGACAGCGGAACGGGCCCAACCGTGTTGGCGACATCGCCGCCAATGGTCACTGCAAACACGCCTTGCAATGGCGGCGGACCGCCTTGCAACGCTTCTCCTTCGACCGCCAGATCGGGGTTACCCTCCGGGGCAGCCGCAACCTGCTGCACCGTCCCGAAGGGGGTCAGCATCCCCATGATGAGGAGCAGCGCTGTCAAAAAGAAGAGCGAGCGGCCTCTCCCTACCCCGGGAGGCTTGACGCTCGCGGTGGACTTCGATGTCGATCGTGAACTGCGGGCGCGCATACGTTTCCTCCGCTCCACACCAGTGCTCATAGCGTTGTCGTTCCGGCCCGCTGGCCGGTAACGTGCTGGATACTTCCCGGTCGAGATGGAGCCCGGCAACCTTTTGCAAGGCGCCGAGTGGGAGCCAGACGGGCTCCGCGTCAGGTCCAGGGTGCGCCGGCGTCGCGCGCACCGAACACCAAGGTCCAATCCATCATACCCGAGGCGTTCCGCGTGCGGAATTGCCTCTCACTCGACTGTTGCTGAAACGCGAGACCAGCGCGCTTCGTTTCGCGCCCCTCCGCCGTCCCGATCGAAGTCGAGGGATCATTCGATACCCTCAGACGGACCACTCGTATAGAGATTCGACACCAGTGATCGATGGCGCCCGTAGCCAGTCCTGTTTCCAACGGGCCGTGGCGGGAATTCGGCCAGAGCGCTATTCGCGGATCGAGTCGAGCAGCTCCCGAATCGCGCTCGCATCCTCCGGCAAACCGCTCCGGTCGACCACCACATCCGTCACACCCACTGTCGCGAACTGGGCCAACCGCTCGCGCACGTGCGCCAGCGAGCCCACCGCGCTCCCGCGTTCGACCAGGGCCTCCGGGATCGCTGCAAGCGCCGTCTCGATATCGCCCTCATTCGCGAAGTCGCTGAATGCGCCGCCACGGGACAGGATCTCGTCGATCTTCATGGCAGCGCGCACCGTTTGCATGATCGCCGGTACGTCCAGCTCCGGATTCTCGAGCAGAACTTCCATTCCCGGCAGGGTCAGCACATTGGCGACGAACCGCTTGCGCGCACGAAGCGCTTTTTGGGGCTGATCGGTCACCAGCACGCCAGGGTTGGCGACGAACGACAACGTCGAAGGATCGCGTCCGGCCTTCCCCGCGGACGCTCGGACTCGCTTGATTGCCCTGGCCAGGTAGTCCGGGGTGGCGAGCATATTGAAGAAGACGCCATCGGCTGCGCGGCCTGCCAGGTCGAGCGCATGCGGTCCGGCCGCCGCGAGGTAGATCGGCGGATGGCCATCGGGGCGGATTGCCCGTACCCAGCGATCGATATGGAACTCGCCGTCGATCGAGGCCACACCACCCGCTTCCCATTGGCGCAGCAGATCGAACGTCTCCTCGAGGCGCGCGAGCGGTCGCCCAATCTCCATGCCGAGGCCCCGCTCATACCATTCTGGCTGACCGCGTCCCAACCCGAGAAACGCCCGGCCGGGCGCGAGCCGGTCGAGCGTAGCGATCGACGCTGCGATCAGATCGGGATGACGCAGATACGGATTGGTGACCCCGGTACCGAGCCGGATGCGGCTGGTCTGCTGGGAGATTGCGCCGAGCAGGGCAAAGGCATCCCAGCCGTCGGGATCCTCGGTGACCCAAAGCGAGTCGATCCCGCCCGCGTCGATCCGGCGGGCAAGCGCCATGGTCGCGTCGCTTGCGCCACCCCGACTCCAGTCGCGATGATCGAGCGACAGCGCGAATCGCATCTGAGTCTACGAGCGCTCGGGGCGGTAATAGAAGACGATGCCACCCGGGCGGTCGTCGCCAGTGCGCCCGGCCACGCCCAGCTCGCCATTGTGCATCGGATAGGGGGAACCGCGTTCGATCGACTCCGCGACCTCTTCGGGGAGCACCGTCGCGAAGATACCGTGTTTGGCGCATTCCCAGACGCCGGGATAGCCTTCGACTGGCTTCATGCGGTGCTTGTCTCGCGGGTGCGTGCGACCGACCTCGCACAGCGGATTCGGAATATTCGTTGTTGTTTGGTCCATCTGCGCTATCACGACTCCCTGGTCGACAAACGACTACATATCTCGATCAGAGAGTATGACACCTGCGCCCTTCGACGATCGTAGCCGAGGGTGTCTCTGCCCTCTCGAGTCCGGTGTCAAGTGTCCAGTGCTGACTGCTGACCGCTACGAGCGTCTCAGGACCCAGGGCGTGAATGCCGGCTGCTACATCTTCGCCTGGCGCACGCGGTCCCAGGCGATGATCCAGTCGAGATAGGTCGCGGAACCGCTGCCGTCGTCGCCGACCGGCGGATAGCCTCGCACCGGGGAGCCGGCCAGCCAATCGTCCAGGTTGTCGTAGGTGTAGAGCGCGGCGATTTCCGGCTGCAATGCCGGCGGAACACTCTGTCCCACGGTCGCCCAGCGGGTGCTGTTGATCAGATCGCGCTGCACGTCGTTTGAGATCATGTAGTCGATGAATTGCTGGCTGAGCTCGGGATCGTGGGAATCAGCCACGATCGCGATGCAGTCGCAAAAGCTCAGCCCTCCCGGAGCCGGCAGCGACGTTGCCAGCGCCTGCTGGTCCGTGCGCGTCAGCAACGGCGCCGATTGCCACCCGATCGTCGAAAACTGCGCTGTGCCATTGGCGACTTTCATCATCGCGTCATACGCGGTGCCTCCAAACGACGCCGCCCGCGTTTGCTTCAGCTCGATGAGCACATCAGTGGTGTTGTCGAGCCAATCCTGACTAACCCGCATTGGATCTTCGGCGCCAAGGGCCCAGTTCCAAATGGAAAAGTGGCCCAGCCCGTCGTCCGGCATGACGAGCTGGTTCTGATACGACTTGTCCCGCAGATCGAGCCACTCCGCCGGTAGATCGGTCACCGCCGCGCTGGAGACCAGCGGGAAGGTGCCCCAAAGGAGCGGCACGCCATATCGCTTGTTGTCGACCGCCGCGGCCGGCAATGCCTGGAATTCGGGGAAGAGGCCGCCGAAATTAGTCAGCTTCGTTGGATCGAGCTCGGCCAGCAGCCCGGACGCACCCAGCGGATTGACCAGCCCGACGGTAGGGGCGACGATGTCATAGAACCCAACCCCACCCGCACGCAGGAAGAGCATGGTGTCATCCGGTGTGGCGATACCGGTGATTTCGATGCGGCAATTATTCGCTTCGCGAAAGGCGGCAGTGAGGTTGTCATTGAAATAGCTCGGCCAACCGAGGATGCGCAGCACCTTCTGGGCGTCCTGCGCACGGGCGTGGACCGCGGGGACGCCGAATCCTCCAACCGCGGCCAGGCTGCCGGCGGCGAATGCGCGCCGCGAAAACCGGCGCGACCGCGGCGGCGTCACGCTTCCGCCTCCGGCAAAACGATGCCGAGCGTCGTGCCGCCGTCGATCACGATTACCTGACCGGTCAGGAAGGACGCTTCGTCCGATGCCAGAAACGCCACCGTAGCGGCAATTTCTTCCACCAGCGCCAGGCGTCCCATCGGCACGCGCTCCAGGTACTTGCCGGTTGCGACCGTATCCGCCGTCGCGAACGCGGCCCGGGTGCGCACCATGCTGGGCGCTACGCCGTTGACCCGCACGCCGATCGGCGCCAGCTCGAGCGCTGCCGACCGAATCAGCGCGTCGATACCGCCCTTCGACGCGTTGTAGTGGGCCAGTGTCGATTCGACATAGAAGGCGTTGGTCGAAGAGGTCGCCACGATCGCCCCCTTCCCCAGGGGCGCCATGACCTTTGCCGCTTCCTGCATGCAATGGAAGGTGCCGGTGAGATTGACCTCGATGATCTTCGCCCACGTGCCGTCGTCGATGTCGAGGAAGTTTTGACCCACCGCGATGCCGGCATTGGCGACCATGACGTCGAGTGCTCCGAAGGTGTTGACCGCCGCATCGATCGCCGCTTGCACAGATGCGCGCGAGCGAATATCGCCCTGCGCGGTAATCAGCCGTCCCTCACCATCGATTTCCTGCACAAGCCGCCCCAGCGCGTCGCCCTCGATATCGAAGGCGACGACATTTGCGCCGTCCTTCAGAAACCGCTCGACGACCCCGCGACCGATGCCATTCCCGGCTCCGGTGACGACCGCCGTCTTTCCCGCTAAACCCACGCGCGCACTCCTTTGCCGATGCACAAGCCGCATCGAATCCTAGCGCAGTCGCGCTCTTGGCCGGACAATGTGCGCATGAAGCGATCTGTACCTAACGATCTCGATCGACGCCGGTTCGACCTAGCCATTATTGGGGGCGGTATCAACGGCGCAGCCATTGCGCGCGACGCCGCGTTGCGCGGGCTTTCAGTCATCCTGCTGGAAAATGACGACTTCGCCACCGGCACGACCAGTTGGTCGACCCGGTTGATCCACGGCGGCCTGCGCTATCTGGAACATTTCGAGTTCGAATTGGTGCACGAATCGCTGGTCGAGCGCGGGAGATTGCTGGAAAACGCGCCGCATTTGGTCGATCCGCTGCCACTGGTGCTCCCGGTCTTCAGGGGAAGCAAGCACTCGCCGGCCAAGTTGCGAATCGGCATGCGCTTGTACGATTTCTTCTCCCGCGGCGATCCCATGCCGAAACATCGTTGGTTTTCTCGCAAGCAGACCGGCGAGCGCTGGCCCGAGCTCACGATGGAAGGACTCGTCGGCTCATTCCGCTACTTCGATGCGCAGGCCACTTTTCCAGAGCGTCTGGTGATCGAGCAGATCGTCTCCGCGGTGTCGTTCGGCGCGGTGGCGCTCAACTACGCCCGCGTGACCTCGATCGACACCTCGGGCTCGGTCGTGACCGGGGTCACGTTTATCGACGAGGTAACCGGCCAACGCCACGCCATTCGGGCCGAAACCGTGGTGAACGTCGCCGGCCCGTGGGTCGACCAGGTGCTCGCCTCGCTCGTTCCACCGCCGAAGCAAGAGATCGGTGGCACCAAGGGCTCGCACATCTTTCTCGCGCGGACCGGAGCCGAGCCAACCGATGCGCTCTATGCCGAGGCCGATACGGA
>DASTFJ010000123.1:0-4957 GCA_035708745.1 Thermomicrobiales bacterium
GTTGATCCCGGTTCGGCGCAATCCGCTCCTGTCACTTCGATTTCTTGTTCTTGCGTCTCTGCTGGCAATTGCAGCGCTGTCGCTTGCTGGTGGAACGGCCGAGGCGCATGCCGAGCTGGAACGGTCGAATCCATCCGCTGATTCCATCCTGGCCGCGCCACCGGAAAACCTGCAATTCTGGTTCAGCGAGAAGATCTCGACCGATCCGAACCCGCCCTCGATCACCGTATTCGACGAGAACGGCAATAAGCTCGACACCACCTCGGTCACCGTCGATCTGAACGATCCCCGGCATGTCACCGCCGAGGTGTCCGGGTTTGCGACCGGGACCTATACCGTCAATTGGACGGATCAATCCGCCGATGACGGCCATTCGCTCAGCGGCACCTTTGGATTCCGTATCGGCACCGGCCGGGCGCCGGGTGCGGCGACTGTCAGCGGTGAGAATCCCGCCCCATGGGCGGTGGCGCTGCGCTGGCTGACCTTCCTGGGAGCCGGGACGGCCGCGGCCGGGTTGATCTGGATCGGCTATTCCGCACTGGTCGATTCCGACGAGCGCCAGAAACGCCGTGGCGCTATCGCCCTGGCGGCTGCCCTGGTGGGCCTCATTGCCACCCTTCTCGAACCGCTGCTGCAATCGCAATTCCCGCCCGAGGGCGTCACCAAGCCGTCGGTGTCCGAGGCAATCGCCGGGCTGCCGAACCCGTGGTGGCTGCGTCCAGCTGGACTTGCCGTCGCCATCGCCGCGCTGGCGATCCTGCATGTCTATCGTAAGAAAAGCGGGTGGCGACCTATCGGAGCGATCGGCGCCATTGGCGCGCTGGTTGCCCTGCTGGGATTGGCGCTCACGACGCACGTAGCCGCGCGTGAGAGCTGGAATCTGGCCGCAAAGGCATCCGTCTCGCTGCATGAGCTCTCGGTCGGCCTATGGGCTGGTGGGCTGTTGATGCTTGCGCTGGCCTGGCCGCGCGGCACGGTGGAGGGCGAGGAACCGACCGGCCGCGATGCGCTGCGGCAATTCTCCAAAGTCGCCACGGTGCTGGCCCCGATCGGCATCGTCACCGGCATCATCAATTCCGGCCTGATCCTCCCCTCGCTCGATTCACTTTGGGAGAGCAACTGGGGCAAGATTCTCATCATCAAGGTCGCCATTCTCGTGCCGGTGATGATTCTGGCCGCGCGCCATCATCTCTGGCTGCGCAAGCATCTGGAACGGGTTGGAACCGCGCTGCGCTCGACCCTACGGCTCGAGGTGGTGCTGATCGCGGCGGTCGTGCTCGGCGGCGTCATCCTCGCGTTATCGGCCCCGCCGACCAAATCGACCGGCGAGGTGACCAAGATCGATCTGGCGGCGCCCTTGGCCGGCAATCCCGATGTGTCGGAAGCGGTCCATCTCATCATGAGCCCGATGCGCGCCGGGCAAAACGAGATCCGCGTCAATGTCGGGCTGATGGATCCCCAATCGACCGGCGAGGTCCTCCCGGTGCAGCGGGTCAAGCTCGATCTGATCAGCCTGAATCACGATGCCGAGCTGCGCGATGTCGAACTCACCCAGGATCCAGTTACCGGCGATTTCGTTTCCAATGGCGTGCAGCTTACCCTCAACGGTTGGTGGGAGATCGACGTGCTGGTGCGGCGCGCCGGGCTGGAAGATGAGGTCGTGCCCTTCTTCGTGCTGGTGCCAGATCCGAATATCAATGGGTTCGATGCGCCGAAATTCGATGGATCGAGCGATCAGGCGCAACAGCTTTTCGAGAGTGCGCTGCAGACCGAGATGGCGCTGACCAGCGTGCGCTATACCGAACGATTGGCTTCCGGGCTCGGCGGCGTGGCTGTCTCGGAACGGACCGTCAGCAGCGGCGCGGACGGCTCGACGCCGGTTTCATTGCAGACGACCAGCAGTATCGAGCTGCTGACCATCGGCGACCAAACCTGGCAACGCACCCCCGGCGACGACTGGTTCGAGCGGACCTACATTCCGGTCTTCCCACCGTCGGAATGGGGAACGACCTACGAGGGCGCCACCGATTTCCAGCTGGGTCGCCGCGTACTGGTGAATGACAAACCGGCGCAGGTGGTTACCTTCTACGTGCCGGAATCTGATTCGCAGATCGCCGCCTGGTACGCCTGGTGGATCGACGAGGAAACCGGCCATCTGGTGAACGAAGCGATGGTCTCGCGACTGCACTACATGCGCTGGCGCTTCTTCGATTTCGATCAGCCGGTCGATATCCAGCCGCCCGGCTCGGAGGGAGCGCCCGCAGCGTCGCCTCAGGCGTCGGCGGTGGGAACGCCAGTCGCCACGCCGGTCGCAGACTGAGCTACCGGCGCATGCTGGTGGCCCGAGCCCGGTAGCTGCCAGCGGGTCAACCGCAGCGCATTTGCCGTGACCAGCAGCGATGTGCCGAGGTCGAATGCGACAGCCATCCACAAGCTCACAACGCCTAGCAGTGTCAACACCAAGGCGATCGCTTTGATCGACAGTGAAATGCCAATATTCTGGCGAATGATGCCGACGGTCTTGCGGGAAAGCTCGATCGCCCCTGGGATCGCAAACAGGTCGTTGCGCAGGATCGCGACATCGGCGGTTTCGACCGCCAGATCGGACCCGGTCAATCCCATTGCGAACCCGACCGTGGCGCTTCCCAAGGCGGGGCCGTCGTTGACCCCGTCGCCGACCATCGCGACGCCTCCGGTTTGTTCGCGCAATTCGGCGACGAGCCTGGATTTGTCTCCGGGGAGTAGCTCGGCATAGACCGTGTCGATCCCGCAGCGACGTGCCACGCTTTGCGCGGTGGCACGGTTGTCCCCGGTCATCATGGCGATCGGCGCAATCGCCAGGCGTCGCAACGTCTCGACCACAGCCGGACTTTCCGGGCGAAGCTGATCGGCCAGGGCAATCGCTCCGCGATAGACCGGACTCTCCGGGAATCCCGAAGCAACCAGCAAAATCGTCTCGCTCTGTACCGTGCGGCCGAGCTCTTCACCGGCATAGCTGATACCCAGCTCATCGAACCAGGCGGGCGAACCGATCCAGACCGTTCGCTGCTCGATCACGGCCATGGCGCCCCTACCGGGTATCGACCGGAAATCGGTCGCGGCGGGGATCGAAACGCCTGAGCGGGCCGCATGGTCGAGCACGGCCAGCCCGAGCGGATGCTCGGAAAGCGCTTCGACCGCGGCCGCGTCGCGCAGCAGCTCGGATTCGGCACCATCTGGCGTCATGACCTTTGTGACCACCGGCCGGCCGCGGGTGAGCGTTCCGGTCTTGTCGAAGACGACCGAGCGGACCGAAGCGATGGTCTCCAGCGCGGCTCCGCCCTTGACGAGGAATCCCCGTTTGGCAGCAACGCCGACTGCCGAGACAATCGCCACCGGTGTCGAGATGATCAACGCGCACGGACAGGCGATTACCAACAGCACTAGGCCGCGGGTGGCCCAATCGCGCCAGTCGCCGGTGACGACGCCCCCGGCCAGTGCGAGCAGCACCGCCAGGCCGACGACGGCCGGGGTGTACAACGCGGCAAAGCGATCGATGGTCTGTTCGGCGTGCCCGCGACCGCCGCGCGCGGTTTCCACCAGATCGACGATCTGGGAGATCGTCGAGGTGGCGGCCGTATGCGTGACCTCGACCACGACCGACCCGGAGCCATTGAGCGCGCCAGCGTATACCTGCGAGCCGAGGCGCTTGTCGGACGGAAGCGATTCGCCGGTGATGAGCGATTCGTCGACCGTCGTGGCTCCTTCGGCGATGACGCCGTCGAGCGGGAAGCGCTCGCCGGGGCGTACGCGCACCCGCTCGCCCGGCATCAACAGATCGACCGGCGTGCGCTCCTCTCGGCCATCGACCAGGCGCAGCGCCTCACTGGGCGTCAAGGTCGAGAGAGACGAAAGCGCGCTGCGCGTGCGGTCGAATGTCAAACTCTGGGCCAGATTGCCGATGGCAAAAAGCGCGGCCGCGGCCGCGGCTTCCGCCCAATCCCCGAGCAGCATCGCCCCGACGATGGCGACGGCCATCAGCACGTTCATGTCGATGCGGCGCACGCGAACGGCCATCAGGGCCGCACGGCCGAAGGTGTATCCCCCGGCAATCACCGCCAGCGCGTACGGAACCACGGCCCATGCGGGGAGATCGAGCACCACGCTCACGATCGCTCCGGCGATCCAGAGCCCCACAGCGGCGATCGCGAGCTGGGCACGTCGATTGGAGAGCACGGATTCTTTCGGGCGCGCCACCGCGCCACCGCGCGTCGCGGCCCGATAGCCGGCGACTTCGACCGCGTGCAGCACCCTCGGCGTGAGATCGGTGCGGCTGGATGCTTCGGCTTCGACGGTCAGCGTTCCTGCGCCGAAATTGACCTGAGCCGTCGCAACGCCCGGCAGCCGCTCGACCGCGGTCGCGACACTGCGCGCGCATTCGGCACAGTCCATACCGCGCACGTCATAGATCGTGCGCTTGCCAGCCAGCTCGATGGGCGCGGTCATCCGGTCACCTCCATATCGGCGGGCTCGTCGCCCTCCGCGACGTGGTCTGAGGCGACCCCGAGAATATGGGCGACATGGTCATCGTCCAGGGAGTAGAAGAGCACACGGCCGTCGCGCCGGTGCTTAACCAGATGGTGTTCACGCAGGATGCGCAACTGGTGTGAGACCGTGGTGCGGTTGATGCCGGTAGCCAGCGCAAGATCGCAGACGCAGAGTTCGCCGTCACCAAGCGCGGCCAGCATCCGCTGGCGGGTGGGATCCCCCAGCACGGCAAAGAGCCTGGCCATCTCGGCATCCCGCGCGACCGAGAGCCGCGCTCGGGCGGCCCGCACTTGCTGGGGATGGATACTGAGCTCGTCGCAAAGATCGCCGTTCGTGTCACGCCTCCTGACGACATGTGCATCTTCATGCACATTTTACGACGCAGAAGTGACAACGGCAAGAATTGCCCGGAGTTCGGAGCCGATAGCAC
>DASTFJ010000124.1:0-5856 GCA_035708745.1 Thermomicrobiales bacterium
CCGCGTTGCTCCTCACCAATGTAGTCGGTGGCGGGAGGCGGATTCCGTCGGTGGGTTGGGAAATTGGTGGAATTGGGGTTGGCGTGGAGCTTTGAGGGCTTGGCTGTGGGGAGGTATCGCCTCACGCCCGGCCCCTCTCCCTCTGGGGAGAAGGGAGGGTTGACGGGTAGCTGAGTGGGGAGGAAGAGATGAGAGTGGGCTGCGTTTCAACCCTCACTCTGCCGAGAGCGCATCCTTCCAGACGGGCGCGAAAGCCCCCTTCCTACTCCCAGGATTGGGAGTAGGAAGGGGGTTGGGGGATGGATGAAGGTCGAAACGCAGCCCGAACCGAATTCCGTCCACTCACGAATCTCGCCCGAAACGCTCCGCTCTTCCCAGAGGAAGAGGGGCTGGGGGTGAGGCGATCGCTACCCGATCTCTGCCTCCAGATCGGCGATCATCTGGTCGACCGCTTCTTCCGCGGTTGCCTGACCGGTCAGCACCTGCTGGAAGGCCGGCAGCACCGAGGTGCCCGCCCAACCGGGGGCGCCGACGAAGCTGAGCGGGCCGACGCCGATCGGAATCGCGTCGATGGCGGCCTGATAGATCGGATTCTCGGTAATGCGTGGATCCTGCGCCGCGGTCGACGAGGCGGGGAAGTAGCCGGTCGCCTCCAGGAACGCTACCGCGGCATCGGGGGTGGTCCATTCCGTGAGCCACGCCCACGACGCATCGCCGTTGTCTTCCTTGCACATGCCGTTGTAGAGCGGGGCGACGCCCTGGATCCGCTCGACCGGTCCGGCGGGCACCATGGCGGTCATGAATTCCACGCCCGGTTCCAGGTCGGCCGAAATCTCGGCCAATGAACCGGTGTGGTGCAGCACCATCGCGGTCTGCCCGGTGCGGAAGGCCTGCATGATCTGGGAATAGCTGTCGTTCGGCGCGCTGGGCGGGACGACTTTATCGGTCGTGAAGAGCCCGGCGTAGAACGCGATCGCCTCGATCGCCTTGTCCCGGTCGATCACGGGCACGCCGGCGTCGTCGGCCGAGAGCCCGCCCCAGGCGCGCATGATGTTCTGCACGGCGCCCTGGCCGCCGTCACCGCCGCGCAGGCCGAAGCCGTAACGGTCGTTCGCGGTATCGGTCAGGGCAATCGCGGCTTCGCGCAGCTCCTCCCAGGTGTCGGGAGCCTCCAGACCGGCCTCGTCGAACCAATCCTTGCGGTAGTAGAGCCAATCGACGAAGAGGAAGGCCGGAATACCGACGATCTGCCCATCGATCGTGGCCGAGGTCATCAGACTCGGGTCGATGCCGTCTTTGCCATCCCAGGCATCGAAGCGCTCACTCAGATCGACCAACCCACCCAGCGCCAGCATGTCCGGAATGCGGTCGGCCGCGGCCATGGTGGTGTCCGGCAATGAGCCGCCCACTGCCGCTGTGGTGAACTGGGTCATGAAGTCGGCATTCGGGATGTTCTCGGATGTCACCGATACATCGGGATTCTCGGTCGTGAAGATGCTGGTCACCTGCTCCAGTCCGGCCATCTCGGATTCGCTGGTGAAGTGGTGCCAATAGGTGATATCCCCGCTCACCGGGGTGCCCTGCGCGAAGCCGAAGGCGGGGCGCAGCGTTACGGCAGCTGCCACGCCGACGCCCGCGCCGAGCAGCTTGCGGCGGTCGACCATCCGATCGGTCAGGTTCGAGTGCGATCGATTCATGCGGTGCATTCTCCTTTGCTGTTGCATCCGACGGGGGAACGACACTGTTTTCCTGCGGAGCTGCTAGCCCTTCACACCTCCTGCCATCAGGCCGCTAACCAGCGCGCGCTGGACGATTGCGAAACCGATGATGATCGGGATGATGCTGATGATGCCGCTGGCGCTCAGCACCCCCCACGGCATCTGGAACTCGCCGACCATGAGCTGCAATCCCACCGGCCAGGTGCGGGCGCCATTGGCGGTGGTCAGCAGCAGCGCCCAGACATATTCGTTCCAGGCGCCGATCGCGATAAAGACCGTGGTGGCGGCGATTCCCTGCCGCGCTAGCGGCAGCACGATCCGCACCAGCGCTCCCAGCCGGGTCGATCCATCGACCCGGGAGGCTTCTTCCAGATCGGGCGGGATGCCGTCGAAGAATCCTTTCAGCATCCAGACACAGAGGGGCAACAGGAAGGTCGTGTAGGTGAGCGCCAGGCCGAAGTGGGTATCGAACAAGCCCAGATTGCGCAGCATGATGAAGAGCGGAATCAGCAGCAGCGTGAAGGGGAACATGCGGATGACCAGATAAAAGATCATCAGGCCGTTGCGCCCATAGAAGCGATAGCGCGAGATGCTGTAGGCGGCGATGGTGCCGATGACCAGCGACATTGCCACCGTCATGGCCGTGACGATCGCGCTGTTCATCAGCAGATGCGGATAGCCCGAGCGGCGCCAGAGGGTGACGTAGTTGTCGAAGGTCACCGAGGTCGGCACCCAGGTGAAATTGGCCGTCACGATCTGCTTTTCGGTTTTGAACGAGGTCAGCACCGTCCAGACGATGGGCGCCATCGCATAGATCACGACCAGCGCGACCACCACCGAGGCGACCAGGTCGTAGAACCGGCGCGTCCGGCGCAGCGATCCGAAGGGCGAGCGCGCAACTGCCTGCTCGTACACGACGGTGGTGCTGGAATCCGCGGGAGTCGCCATCGAAGAAGCCATACGACACTACTCCTTGGTTACGCCCGAAACGCGCACATAGACGACGGTGAAGGCCATCAGGCAGAACATCGCCAGCACCGAAAGCGCCGCCGCATACCCGAAATCGAACCGCAAATAGGCCGTCTGGAATCCATACAGCGAGAGGGTTTCGGTCGCATGACCGGGACCGCCCCCGGTGAGGATCAGCAAGATATCCGGCGAGTTGAACAGGCCGATGACGCGCAGGATCATCGCTCCCACGATCACCGGCATCAGCATCGGAATGGTGATATCCCGGAAGCGCTGCCAGGCGCCGCTGCCATCGACGCTCGAGGCTTCGTAGTATTCGGACGGGATGGCGTATAGCCCGGCCAGGAAGAAGAGGGTGAAGAACGCGAAGTTCTTCCAGAGCTCCACCGCCAGGACCTCATAGAGCGCGGTGCTCGGATCGGTGAACCAGGCGTGGCCGCTGCCGATCAAGCCGAGCCGGCCCAGAATCTCGTTCACTACCCCAAGACGGGAATCGAGCATCAGGCGCCACATATTGGCCGACACCACCGAGGGCAACAGCCAGGGAATGAGCACCAGCACGGACGCCAGCCGGAATCCGCGCAGCGACCGGTGCAACGCCAGCGCCGTGATCATCCCCAGGATGAATTGGCTGATCGAACCGACCGTCACCCAAATAACCGTGTTCTTCAGCGCTCTGCGAACGACGGGATCCGACGACATCTCCCGATAGTGTTCGAGACCGATCCACGGCTGGCCGAGCGCCGGGCGGTTCAACCGGTATTCATGGAAGCTCAGCCAGATGCCATCGAGGACGGGATAGACCACCACCGCGGCTACCAGAATCAGACTCGGGATCAGTAATAGATAGGCCCAGGCGCGTCCTTCGATCAGGGAAACGAGGGCGTTGGACGACGATGTCCGATCGCGCGTTTGCGGGGTGGCGCTGAGGTTCTGGGTCGTTGCCTGTTCGCCCATCAGGCGCCTCCTCCCACTCCGGCTTCGATCGGCGTCTCTTCGGGCAGACGTGCCGTGACCGCGCCGGAGGTGTAGACGATGTGCTCCGCCATCGCGCGGGCGGCCGCCTCGGGATCGCGCGCGCCGATCGCCGCGGTGATGTTCTGGTGGTGCAGAATCGCCGAGCGGACCGAGCCGATGCGGTCGGAGATGAACGGCACCACGTCCTGCTGCATTTGCCGCGCGGTCGCCACCGCCACCTCGAAATACGGATTGCCGCTCGCGCGCGCCACCGCGCCATGGAAGACATTGTCGAATGCGCCGAACGCCTCGAGATCGCCCAGCTCGACCGCTCGCGCTGTTGCCTCCGAGGCCGCGACGATCTCGGCCAGCTGCGCCTCGGTACGCCGGCGGGCAGCCAGCGCCGCCGCTTCCACCTCCAGCGTGCGCCGGAATTCGAAGAGACGCTCGACCGATTCCGCATCCGGCGATACCGACAGCGTGAAGGCGCGCGTCACGGTGGGGATGTCGTGGAGTACATAAATGCCGCTGCCCTGGCGCGCTTCCACCAGCCCGAGCGCGCCCAGCACCTTGACCGCCTCCCGCACGACTCCGCGGCTCACCCCGAAGGCGCTGCCGAGCTCGCGCTCGGTCGGCAGGCGCTCGCCGCTGCGCAGCTGCCCGGTGCGGATCAACGCGGCAATCTGCCGCACGACTTGCTCGTACGACCGGGAGACCGTGATGGCTTGATAAGGCGACCGTTCCGCGGAGACTGGCTCACGCGGTGGGTCCAGATCGAACCGGCTGCCATTGCCGGAGTGGGACTTGGCATTCGTCGTCGACATGCCGCCTCTCGCAGAGACATCGAATCATCAGATTGTCGGACCAATTTCATCGATGGTACCGGCCTGTTTCCGAGTTGTCAATGGAGCCAACACCGAAGAGGGTGGCTCAGATCTCCGGAATCGGCTATTCGCGCGATCGCCGAGATATAGACATAACGCCATCGTGGTGATAAGGTGCAAGGACATCCATGAACGAAACACGCCGCCAGGTCGTCCTCTCACCTACTTCGCACTGCAAAGGACGCAAACGAGGTCGCGCTCATGGACCAGCGCAACGTCTATCGACCGGAACCGCGGCCGTCCTCTTTCCTCGAACATGGACGCTCTATCATCGTGGGCGTCTTGATCATTGTGTTGGCTGCCGCCGCGTTGTCCGCGTTTTCGAGCGTGCGCGAACCGATCTGCGATTTTCTCGGTATCGAAGCCTGCTCCACCGTCGATCCGGACGATCGGATTTATGGAGCGTGGGACTTTGCCAGCAGTAATCCGAATCCCCTGCCCCAATCCATGCCTGGCGTCACACCAGAGTATTCGTCCCTCGTTGTGTCTGAAGACGGGAGCTTCATTATGGATGGCGCCCAGGTATTCGACGACGGAACGCGTCTCCCATTCAGATCGACCGGTACCTTCGAGTTCAGCGAGGCGGACGAAATCCATGTGTTCGGTGGAGAGGACGGAACTCTCCAGGGGACGAATCGCCTGTCATTCGAGGGCGAAAACATCATGCACATGATCGACGCACCCACGGGATATGTCATCACCTGGAGGCGGCGCGGCTAGACAGCTGCATTCGAGCGTTCAGCTTGGCCAGGAGGGAAGCACGCATCCAGTTCACCTCGATCGACACTCGACCATCCTACCCAGCAGGCGACCATGCCACGATCGCAGCAGGAGCGGTTCGATTGCATCCAGCGGAAACAAACACCGTTGCCTAAGCACTGGCTACGCAATCGCAACAGCGCCACTCCTGACTTCGTGAAAAACGACTGACATTCGCCTGTCCACGCACTCGTTCGAGGACATCAGCGATGGATCCGATTACTGCCGCCATTCTGGCGGGCCTTGCCGCAGGAGCAACGAAAGTCGGTGAGCGTGCGCTCACCGATGCCTACTCGGTGCTTCGGAGACTCATCCAGCGAAAATTTGGGACCAACAGCGAACTCGAACGGGCCGTCCAGAGCGTCGAGGCCAATCCAGGGTCGGCGGGACGACGCAGCGTACTCGAAGAAGAGGTGGTCGGATCCGGCGCCGCGCATGATGGTGAGCTCCGCGCGGCCGCGAACCGTGTGCTGAGTCAGGTTCAATCGATGCCGGGCGGCCAGCAGATCATTCAGGAGATCCATGCCGGAGGATGGGTGGTCGGGGGCAATATCGATATCGGCCCGGGA
>DASTFJ010000125.1:0-20937 GCA_035708745.1 Thermomicrobiales bacterium
GACCCCGGCGCCATCGTCGTGCACAAGGCCGACTGCCTGCCCGGCTACCCGGCCGGCGGTATGACGGGCTTCGAAAGCCTGGTCGAAGGTTGCACCGTTCCGGCGCCCGATATCACCTTCAGCGTCAACCAGGGCGGCAGCCAGATCGCCACCGGCGCGACAGATGCGGCGGGCGAGGTCGCGCTCGAGGGTGCAGCCACGGGAGATACGCACATCAGCGAGCTGCCGATCGAGGGATGGGACGCACCACGCGTCTTCTGCGCATCGGTTCCGGTCGGGATCGGACGCAATCTGGTCGACTATCAGGAGCAGACGGTCACCAACTGGGGCATCGACTATGACATCGAGGAGGACCACTGGCTCGATTGTTACTGGTTCGACCGGCCGCCGTATCAGGGCACCGAGGGCCAGCCGATCCAGATCATCGTGCATAAGGTCGTCTGCGAACCGGACGTAAAACCAGGTGACACGCTGGCCGGCGCGCAAACTGAATGCCAAACCCCCGAGGAAGGCGTCGAGTTCACCCTGACCGACAGTGCCAGCACAGCAAGCGGCCCGACCGATGCCAACGGCTATGCCGAGTACAACGGCCTGACTCCTGGGTCGATCGCGATCTCGGAAACCCCGCGTGAGGGCTATTCCACTGGCGCCGTGTTCTGCACCTTCGCTGCTGGCTCATATTTGAGCGATGCCTACCTCATGCCCATCGAGAACGAGGCGATCGAGACATATGTAGCGCCCGGCTACAAGCTCGAATGCTACTGGTACAACATCGTCGAGCCCGATACCGGCCACGTCTACGTCTTCAAGTACGTCTGCCCGGAAGGAACGTCGGCGACCTCGCACGACGAACTCGTGGCAGCCTGCACCGAGAAACAGGCAGGCGTGTCCTACTCGCTCACCAATCCCGCCGTTCCGGACCCCCTGACCGCGGAAACCGATAGCTCGGGCCTGGCCGCCTGGTACGACGTCCCGGCGGGAGACTGGACACTGGGGGAGACGCCGCCCGCTGGATACGCGGCCTACGCCGTCTACTGCGGGGAGTCGAATGTCGCCTACATCCCTCCGGCAACCTGGGAAGCGGAAACGCTGAACGCGGCGGACTCCTCGGTCGAGATCGAAATCCATTCCGACACGTACACCATGTGCCACTGGTACAACATCGAATCGCACGACAATCCCGAAGTCTGGATCTACAAGTTCGATTGTGGCGAAGACGCGAGCTGGGATTGGGACTATCACGAGCTGTTGTCCCAGTGCACCGAGCCGGCCCCCGGCGTCGAGTTCGGGTTCGGACCGGAAGGAAGCGGCCAGTCTGCATCGGTCACCGACGATCAGGGGCGCTGGCGCTATGACTCGCTCGCCCCGGGTGTTTGGTATTGGCAGGAGCACTTCCCAACCGGCTATTCCGGCGCGATCGTGTATTGCCAGTGGGTCGATCCGCACGGCTCCGGCGACTATCAGAAAGCCGAGCTGGACGGCTCGACCCTCTGGCTCGAGCTCGAATACGACCAGATCGTGACGTGCTACTGGTTCGACTTCCCGGATAGCCACGCGTCTCCCACGCCGACGCCGCATTCCGGTTCGGGTGGCTCGGGCGGGTCTGGCGGATCGAGCGCGCCTCCACCGCCGTTGAGCTCGAACGTCCCGACTGGTGGCTCCGCCGGCGGGGCTTCCAGCCAGCCGTCCGATCCGAATGCGCCCGCTACGCTTGTCATCGTCAAGCGCACCTGTCCAGCCGGCTACGACATGTACGCGGACGATGCCGACGTCGTGCAGGACTGCCCGGACCCGACCAAAGACGTCGACTTTGAGCTGACCAGCCTGACGCCGAACGTCCAGAACGGCACCCCTGTGCCCAACGAGCCGGCGCCGCAAACCACCGGCGAGGACGGCAAGGCGACCTGGGCGAATCTGGTCGCCGGTCCCTATCTGCTGGTCGAAACCGTGCCGGACGATACGCATTCCGCCTTCATCTGGACCTGCAAGAGCGATAAGCGGCAGTTCCAGCTCGAATACCCGCTCACGCCGTCTTCCTACGCGGGACCCGAGGGCGAAACCGGCATCACCCTGATTCCGGGCGAGACGCTGGAATGCGCGTGGTACGACGTGCCCACCGCACCCGGCACGATCTCGCTGCTGCTGTTCGATTGCCCGGGCTCGCCGGTCATCGTGGCCCAATGCCAACCCGCCGGGGACGGCATCGTCTTCACCCTGGCGCCGATCGACACGGTCGGGCCGATCCTCTCATTGACGACCGACGCAAGCGGAACCGCCAGTGGTGAAGGGACCGGCGTCTATTCCATTACCGGAGAGGGGGGTGCCCCGTGCCTAATCGATTCCGAGGCGCTCGACGATCAGGGGCATCTGGTGGTCGGGGACGGCGAGGCAGTCGAAATCAAAATCTACACCTGCGGAGGTGGAAGCTGAGTCTCGATGAACGGTCGTGACGCGTGGGCCGGATTTTCGCGCCGGCCCACGCGTCCACCGGACCACGCTCGGGGCGATGATCGTCCGAGCAGCCGTGAGAATGGTTGTAGCGGTGGGTGAGCCGGCGATACGGAAAGGGGGCTTGCATAGGGTCTGTATGATGATGACATAAGTAATAACCGAAGTTTCCAGGTCCCTCCACGTTGTTGTTCCTCGTACTGATCGGGAGGTTCATCTGATGTCTGGTTTGCGAATCGGCCACCGGCGGAGCCGGGTGGCCACCGCGTTCGTTATCTTCACGCTGATCCTGGCGGTGCTTCCGCTCGGTCAGCTCGCCCCGGTCGCCGCGCAAGACACCGCGACCTACAACCTCACCAAATACAACTGCAACCCGGGATACGACCCCAGCAGCGGCGATGCCAACGCCGCCTTCCAGAACTGCACAACAGCTGGCTCTGGGGTGACCTTCACCTTGCAGTCCGGCGACGCATCGTACGGAAACAATGGCGCGCAGCAGACGAATGGCGGCGGTTCTGCCAGCTGGAGTGGGATCCCGCTGGGAACCGGCTATTCGATCGTGGAATCGATACCCAGCGGATACGGCGACCCCTGGGTCTATTGCGAAATCTCCGGCAATCCCAATAACCCGGGCGATACACAACAGAGCTTCTTCAAGGCTGCCGGCGGCAACATGGACGTCGGCTATTCCGATCCAAACCTGACAGCCTACACGCAGGCGAATTGCTACTGGTTCGATGTTCCGTCCAGTCAGGGAGGCGGCCAGCAGCAGTACACCACCGGCACCTCGGTGGTCCACATCCAGAAGTACGCCTGCGCGCCGGATTACGACTACGGATCGGCCAATTTCGCGAACTACCAATCCGACTGCGTCAAGCTCCATGTTAACGTGAACTTCACGGTGAATAACTCGAGTCCAAGCGCCACCGGAGCCAACGACGGCATCGTCGAGTTCGGCTCGCTTCCCGCGGGCCAGACGGATATCCGGCTTCTCGAACAGTCCGGCTATGCTCCCATCGCGGTCTATTGCGTCGATTACGAGAACGGCCAGAGCACCCCGTCACTGACGGACAGCAACAAGGTCGACTGGACCGACGAGGGCAACAGCACCTACAAGATCAGCTGGAACCTGACCGACAACCACACCTACTACTGCTACTGGTACGACATCCCGAGCAGCTACGGCACGGTGCACATCTACAAGTACTATTGCGCCCCCGATTTCGACTGGCAGGGTGGCGCCTACGACTATCTCCTCTCCGGCTGCACCTCGGCCCAGTCCGATGTCCCCTTCGAAATTCACAACGGCAGCTACTCCCAGGGCCAGACCACCGATAGCGGCGGGGCGGCAAACTGGACCGATGTGCCATCAGGCAATTTGGAGATCGTCGAACAACCGCCCGAAGGCTACACGGTCGGTCGCGTCTTCTGCGGCTTCGCGGCGCAAAATGAAGGCACCCAGCCAACATCGTGGAACGAATATGCCTACGAGGACGGCATCCACGTAGAACTGCCGGCAGGGCAATACCTGCATTGCTACGTCTTCGATATTCCGAGCGACCACGGCACCGTCTATCTCTACAAGTTCTATTGCGCGCCGGATTTCGATTGGCAGAGCGGCGCCTACGACTATCTCTTCAACGGTTGCCAGAACCCGCAACCGGACGTCTATTTCGAAATCCACAACGGCAGCTATTCTCAGGGAGAAACGACCGACAGCCAGGGCTCGGCCGCGTGGGATAACGTCCCCGGAGGCGATCTCGAGATCGTCGAGCAGACGCCGGACGGCTATACCGTCGGACGGGTCTTCTGCGGAACCTCCTCCGACAGCAGCACCTTCCCCAGCTCGATGGACGAGACCACATACGACCAGGGGATCCATGTCCCGCTTGCCTCGGGGCAGTACCTCTACTGCGTCTACTTCAACATCCCGACCACCTACGGGACCGTCCATTTTTACAAGTACTACTGCGATGCCAGCTTCGATTGGCAGAGCAACGGCTACGACTACTTGCTTTCCGGCTGCACCAATCCGCAGGAGGGCGTGCAGTTCGACCTGACCAGCGGCAGTTATGCGTCCAGTCAGACAACCGATAGCTCGGGAGTCGCAAGCTGGACCGATGCGCCGCAGGGTGACCTGAATTTCGTGGAGAAGCTGCCTGAGGGCTACCAGGTGGGCCGCATCTTCTGCGGCTACTCCGATACCGAGGGAACCCCGCCAACCTCCTGGGACGAGTACAGCTACGCGTCTGGTGGGTGGACGGTGCCCAACCCCTCCGGGCAGTACATCTACTGCTACATCTTCGACGTCCCGACGACCTACGGAACGGTCTACCTCTACAAGTACTACTGTGAGGCAGATTTCGACTGGGAGAGCAACGGGTACGACTATCTCCTGTCTGGCTGCCCCAACGCACACGCGGATGTGGAGTTCTCGCTCGACGGCGACAGTTATTCCACGAGCCAGACCACGGATACCTCCGGCTCTGCGACCTGGAGCGATGCGCCGTACGGCGACCTGCACTTCAGCGAGCAATTCCCCGATGGCTATCAAGTCGGCCGCATCTTCTGCGGCTACTCCGATACCGAGGGGACACCTCCGTCATCCTGGGATGAGTATTTCTACTCCGACGGTTGGGACGTCTCGTACCCAGAAGGGCAGTACTTGTATTGCTATGTCTTCGACGTGCCGTATACCTATGGCACGGTCGTTTTCTACAAGTACTACTGCGATGCTGACTTCGATTGGCAGAGCAATGGCTACGACTATCTCCTGTCGAGCTGCACCAGTCCGCACGAGGATGTCGACATCTCGCTCGACTCCGATAACTACTCCCAGAGCCAGACGACCGACAGCTCAGGATTCGCTACCTGGACCGATGTGCCCTACAGCGATTTGCACTTCGATGTGCAGGAGCCGGACGGCTACCAGGTCGGCAGGATTTTCTGTGGCTTCTCGGATACGGAAGGCACACCTCCCACATCCTGGGACGAGTACGACTACTTCGACGGATGGGATGTGACCTATCCCGAAGGGCAGTATTTGTACTGCTACGTCTTCGACGTGCCATACACCTATGGCACGGTCTACCTCTACAAGTACTACTGCGACGAGAATTTCGACTGGCAGAGCAATGGGTACGATTACCTGCTCTCCGAGTGCACCAATCCGCATGAAGGCGTCGATTTCGATCTCGAAAGCGGCAGCTATTTCGAGACCCAGACCACCGATTCGAATGGGTATGCCACCTGGGCGGATGTGCCCCAGAGTGACTTGCATTTCTTCGAGTATTTCCCCGATGGGTATCAGGTTGGCCGCATCTTCTGCGGCTACTCGGACACCGAGGGCACCCCACCCACATCGTGGGATGAGTACGTCTATTCCGATGGATGGGACGTGCCATTCCAGGATGGGAAATATCTCTACTGCTACGTCTTCGACGTCCCGTACGAGTACTGGACCGTTAACCTGTACAAGTACTACTGCGACGCCGACTTCGATTGGCAGAGCAACGGGTACGACTACTTGCTCTCCGAATGCACCAACCCGCACGAGGATGTCGATTTCGACCTGGAGAGCGGCAGCTACTTCGAAACCCAAACGACCGACAGCGACGGATATGCCACCTGGGAGGACGTGCCGTCCGGAAATTGGCACGTCACCGAACAGATACCCGAGGGCTACCAGGTCGGCAGGATCTTCTGCGGCTACTCCGACACAGAGGGAACGCCGCCATCGTCCTGGGACGAGTACGACTACTCCGATGGATGGGATGTCTCCTATCCCTCCGGCAAGTATCTGTACTGCTACGTCTTCGATGTGCCGCAAGAATACGGTTGGGTGACGATCTACAAGTACACCTGCCCGGCGGACTTCGACTATGCGTCGGCCGATCAATCGTCATACGAATCGTCCTGCACCGACCAGCCGGAAGGCATCGACTTCGAGCTTTCGAACCCGTCCTATGGCTATCAGGAAGACCAGACCACCGATTCGAGCGGCACGGCAAGTTGGAGTGATGTGCCATCGGGCGGCGGGCTCGGCATCTACGAGCTACCGAACGGCTTTGCGCCGATCGCGGTCTGGTGCGGCTCTTCGACCGACGGGTCCGATCCGACTTCGTGGGACCAGTACACCCTTGCCGCGGATGGCGGGCTCGGCGGGCTCTCGCTCGACCCGAACACCTACGTCTTCTGCAAGTGGTACAACAAGCCGTACGACAATCCCCAGGTCTGGATCTACAAGTACAACTGCGACGAGAGCGCCGATTGGCACTGGAACTATCACCAGCTGCTGACCAATTGCACCGACCCGGGCACGGATGTCGCGTTCGCGTTCGGTCCAGAGGGAGGTGACCCGCTGGACTCTACCGTCGACCAGCAGGGCCGCGCCCTCTACGACTCGCTGACGCCGGGGACCTGGTATTGGCAAGAGTCCTACCCCAGTGGCTACGACAGTGCGGTGGTCTATTGCCAGTGGGTAAGCTCTTACGGCTCGGGTGAATACCAGCAAGCCGAGCTCGATGGCGCCAAACTCTGGCTGGTGGTCGATCCTGGTGATGTCGTCACCTGCTACTGGTTCGACTTCCCGACCGGCTCTGGCCCGCCCGTGGTCACCCCCACGTCCGGCGGATCCGGCGGCTCGAGTGGTTCGGGCGGATCCGGCGGCTCCGGCGGATCGGGTGGAACCAGCGGTGGAACCACATCCGGCGGTACGGGCGGCGGTGGCACGAGCGGCGCGCCCCCGTTGACCTCGAATGTGCCCAAGACCCCGGGTGGTGGCGGTGCGCCTCCGTCTGGCGGAACGACCGGCCAGCAAGGCAACCCGAACGAACCGGCGACCCTGATCATCACCAAGAGCACCTGCCCGGCGGGGTACGATCTCTATGCCGATAAGGCCGACGTCACCAAGGACTGCACCGACCTGACGGCGGACATCGACTTCGATCTCACCAGCCTGACGCCGACCGTGCAGAATGGCACACCGACGGCCAACGAGCCGCTCAGCCAAACGACCGGTGACGACGGCAAGGCGACCTGGTCGAATCTGAAGGCGGGTCCGTATCTCATCGTCGAAACGCTGCCGGAGGACACCGGCGCGGCCTTCATCTGGACCTGCAAGAGCGACAAGCGTCAGTTCCAGACCCAATACCCGTTCACACCGTTCTCCTATGCGGGGCCGAACGGCCAGATCGGCATCACCCTCATCGGCGGTGAGAAGCTGGAATGCACCTGGTACGACATCCCGGCCGCACCGGCAACGGTGACGATCCACAAGTTCGAATGTCCCAGCTCGCCGGTCATCGTGGCGCAATGCGACCCGGCCGGGGCAGGGGTGGAATTCTCGCTGGCTCCCGCGGGAGGGGCCGGCGCCATCATTCAACTGACCACCGACGACAGCGGCAACGCCACCGGCGAGGGCGTAGCCGGGGCGTACACCCTGGCCGAACAAGGCGGCACCCCCTGCCTGATCGACTCAGAGGCGGTCGACGCCCAGGGCCACATCACCCTGACCCAGGGCCAACCCGCCGACATAAAGGTCTACAACTGCGGCGGCGGCGGAAGCTGATCGTTTTTTGACCGGGGTGGGGTGGGAGCAAGACGCTCCCACCCCACCCTGCCATCTTGACCCGCCTTGTCATCCTGACCCTTTCCTTGTCATCCTGACGAAGGAAGGATCTCCTCGCCGCAGCGAGTGCCCCCAGAGAACCCCGCTCCGAGGAATGGGCGCCGGGCAACAAGAGAGTCCTCGACTCCGCTCGGAATGACGAGGGATTGTCATCCCGACCGGGGCGAAGCGGAGTGGAGGGACCTCCTCGCCGCAGCGAGTGCCACCACACAGCGCTGCTTCGAGCGAGCCAGCACGGCATCCCGCCGCTGCAAAGAAGCGAAATTCGACCGGGGTGAACCCGGTATTCATTCCAGTTCCACCTGCACCATCTTATCGGTAACGTGGATATCGACCTGCTTCAGGGGCACAGCGCCCTGGCTGACGAACTTGTGCGGCGTATTCGCCGGAACGATCACGATATCCCCCGCCGTCACCACCTGTTGCTCGTCCCCATGCGTCATCAAAGCCTCGCCTTCGAGGGTGATGAAGATCTCGGGATAGGGATGCGAGTGCAGCCCCGGTCCCATACCCGGTTGCAGGTAGTGGATGATGAAAAACGACGCATCCACCCCGCCGTGCTGATACCCCTCGAAACGAAACGAGCGGATCTCTCCATTCAGTAAGTGTCGAAAATCGATCGGTTCGGTCATCTGGCCCACTTTCGACTACGCGGAACTGCATTCCAGCATAGAACGCCGCTTCATCCCAAATGCCAGACGACTACCGTCATCGCGACCCAGCCCCGTCGTCCCGACCGAAGTGGAGAGCCTGCCCTGAGCGAAGTCGAATGGGGACCTCTTCGTACCTCGCAACCCAGCCTCCCTCGCACCACCACGCCGGTATACCTCATACCGCACGCGTCTCCCTACCGTGCAACATGAAGGGTTTCACGATGGGGTCGCGGTGAATTGGTCTGCGGCAAGAGGGCACACCGAGCGCGCGCGGCTCGGGAGCGCCGCCACCGGCGGTCTATCTGGCGATGCGGCAGCAGCAGTTGCTCGAGTGGCCGCTCATGGCACAATCCGGTCAGGAACTGGGTACATGAGCGCAAAGGAGCGTCGATCGATCATGACTGCTACGCAAACCTGGAACACCACCGAGCTCGTCGAGAAGGACAAGGCGCACCTGCTGCACCCGGTCTCCAATCTCAAGGAGCTGCGGGCGGACGGTCCGCTGATTCTTGCCCGGGGTGAGGGCATCTATCTCTGGGACACCGACGGCAAGCAATACATCGACGCGTTTGCCGGTCTCTGGAACGTCAATGTCGGGCATGGGCGCAAGGTGCTGGCCGATGCCGCCGCCGAGCAGATCATGACGGCCGATTTCGTGCCGAACTTCTTCGGGCTCGCCTCACCGCCCGCCATCGAGCTGGCCGCCAAGCTGGCCGAGATCTTCCCCGGGCGCCTGAACCACTTTCAGTTCACCTCCGGCGGAGCTGAATCCAACGAAGCCTCGCTCAAGATCGCGCGCTACTACTGGTGGCTAAAGGGCAAGCCGGAGAAAACCAAGATCATCTCCCGCCGCCTGGGCTATCACGGTATCGCCATGGGCGCGCTGGCTGCCACCGGCATCCCGACCTACTACGAGGGTTTCGGTCCGATGGTGCCGGGCTATGTCCATATCAGCCCCCCATACATGTACCGCCTCGGCGAAGGCTTGTCCGAAGACGAATTCGTTGCCAAGCTGATTCAGGAGCTGGAAGACACCATCGCCGCCGAAGGCGCTGACACAATCGCCGCCATGATCGCGGAGCCGGTCCAGGGCGCCGGCGGAGTCACGGTGCCCCCCGATGGCTATTGGCAAGCGGTGCGCAAAACCCTCGACAAGCACGGCATCCTGCTCATTGCCGACGAGGTCATCAACGGATTCGGCCGCACCGGCAAAATGTTCGGCCAGCAAGCGATGGGGTTCGAGGCCGATATCGCGTCCTTCGCCAAGGGCATCACCTCAGGCTATATCCCGCTGGGCGGTTCGGCCGTCTCGGACGAGATCTTCGACACCATGTCCACCCCCGACCGCATGTTCATGCACGGCTTCACCTATTCCGGTCATCCGGTTGCCTGCGCGGTTGCGCTGCGCAATATCCAGATCATCGAGGACGAGGATCTCGCCACCAACGCTCAGGTTGGCGGCGATGCGCTTCGCGCCGAGCTGCACCGGCTCCTGGACGATCATCCGCATGTTGGCGATATCCGCGGCATCGGACAGATGACCCTGGTCGAAATGGTCGCGGACAAGGACACCAAGGCCAAATATGACCCCGCCCTGCGCATGGGCGACAAGCTCACCCTGGCGACCCGCGAGAAGGGCATCATCGTCCGCTGCAACAATGACGGTGTCGCCTTCGCCCCGCCGCTGACGCTGACGGTCGATGAGGCGCAGACCGTCGCACAGGCCGCCGCGGCCGCTATCGAGGAAATCCTCGTTTAGCGCTCGTCGTCCCGACTGCCACTCCCGTCATCCCGACCGGAGTGGAGGGACCTCGCTCGTTACCGCACCGGACGGAGCTTCCTTCGCAAACATTCGTGCGGGGCAACGAGAGATTCCTCGACTCGGCTCGGAATGACGATGTTCCGTCATCCCTCCACTCCGCTCGGAATGACGGCGGCGGTCGGAATGGCGTCAAAATGGACGCTGGCATACGTTGCCAGCGTCCATCGTTTTCTCAGGTTTCCGTGCCAGAATGGCAATTCGCCGGTCGCCGAGCCCCACCATATCGCGTACTCGTTTATTCTTCGGCGCTTTTCTCCTGCGTTTCTACGCACAATCCCTCATCAAATGGCGCAATCTGGCAATTGGACCGCGTTTGCCCCTCTTGACACTGAGGCGGACGAAAGCTTGACCGGAAAATACTTCCCCGGGGAAAGTGTTGCGTACGTCCCCGGCGAACGGTAGGCTGTGCGTAAGCACCTGCTTCTGCCCGCTGGCGCGCTCGCACCGCGCATAACCGGATGTATCCATTGCAGTGGAGCGTCCGGCGAAAACGAAGAGGGACGTCCCGATGCTCCGCGCCCCGTTGCGGCCTAGCCGCTGGCTTTTGACCGTTCTCCTCCTTAGCCTGACCACCGCGACGCTGGCGTTGCAACCGCATGCGCGGGCTGCTACCGATCTGACGCTGGGCGCCGATGCGGAAGTCGCGGACGCGCAGGGCGACAATGTCAACCTGCGCGACCAACCCTCCTACGCCGGCGCGGTCCTCACCAGCGTGCCCGAAGGCTGGCTGGTGAATGTGGTCGACGGGCCGTTCACCGACGATATCGACGGCACGGTCTGGTACCAGGTTGTCGCCCGCGGCCAGACTGGCTACATGCTTTCGGATTATCTGCGTACGCCGGGTGGCGATGTCTCCGCTGCCGCGGTCATGACCACCACCGCCAATTTGAATCTCCGCACCGGGCCGGGAACGTCGTATTCGGTCATTCTCGTCATCCCGAATGGCGCGACGGTGAACACCACCGGCGCGACCCAGAACGGCTTCAGCCGCCTTACCTACAACGGCACGACCGGATGGTCGGCCAGCCAGTATCTGACCGGCAGCAGTGGCTCGACCACTGCCACCGTATTCGATGGCGCCCTCAATCTGCGCTCCGGCCCCGGCACCGACTATCCGGTTGTCACGGTCATGCCGGACGGCGCCACCGTCACGATCACCGGATCGCTGACCAATGGCTACTACCCGGTCCGCTACGGCAACCTGACCGGCTATGCCTTCGCCGACTTCCTGCGGATCGGCTCGACCCCGACTCCCACCCCGACCACGCAAACGGCAACCGTTATCGACGGAGCACTCAACTTGCGCTCCGGACCGGGGACCACCTATTCGGTGGTTACCGTGATGCCCGACGGCGCTACGGTCATCATCACCGGGGCGCAGCAGAACGGCTTCTATCCGATTCGCTATGGCAATTTGACTGGGTATGCCTTCGCCGAGTTCCTGCAGATCGGCGGAACCCCCTCGACCCCGACGCCGACGCAGCCCACCACCCGCACGGCCTGGACGACGGCAAATCTGAACCTGCGCTCCGGCGCCGGGCTTGGGTTCGGTGTGATTACTGTCATCCCGAATGGCGGTCAGATCACCGTCACCGGCAATGCCACCAACAATTACTACCCGGTCACGTTCGACGGCACCTCTGGCTATGCCTCGGCTGACTACATCACCTTCAGCCAGCCGACGACTCCAACCCCCGGACCAAGCGGTCTGCTGACCTGGCCGGTCAAAGGCGGCACCTGGGAGATCATTCAGGGCTACAACGGCGGTACCCACAACGGCGAGCTCTACATGTATTCGATGGACCTGCAACGCACCGATGGCGAACAGGCCACGATCGGCCAGACCATCTACGCTCCGGCGTCCGGCACCGTCCTCTGGACCAATGGCGGGGTACTGATCGGTATGGGCAATGGCTACGGCATCGCGCTCTTTCACACCACACCCTATTCCAATATCACCGCCGGCACCGTCGTCACCCAGGGACAGGCGATCGGCAGCATCTCCGGTCCCGGCGGCACCGGCTACCAGGTGACCCCGCATGTCGATATGACCCTGTGGCAGCTCCCGAACGGCGGTGGCTTCCCCCGCATCTCCACCCCCTATACCGGCCAGTTCGCCATCTCTGGCCGCGAGTTCCCGCCGGGCGATCTCGCCTTCAACACCTGGGGCGGCACGGTCTTTACCCCGTAACAGGCAATCGGCAATCGCCAAAAGGCAAGCGTTCATGAATGGGCGGTCCGGTTGGACCGCCCATTCGTTTTATGCTCTTCTCTTGACTCTTGACTCAGATCAGCTCGAAGGAGGGCAATCGACGATGGCACGGCATCCATGGGTCGCAAAGGCGGACGACGGCGTGCGCTGGGGTATGCAAGTGGTCGTTCCGGCCCGGCGCGATGCATTGCCGAAGCTGATGGATGTCGCCCGCCAGATGGAAGCGCTCGGCTTCGACTCTCTGTTCGTGATGGACCACCCGGCGCTGCACGCCGACCCCTACATCGCGCTGTCCGGTGCGGCCGCGGTGACCGAAAAGCTGCATCTCGGCCAGCTCGTCATGGCCGCCACCTATCGCCACCCGGCCTTCGTCGCCCGCATGCAGGCCGATCTCGATAATCTCTCCGGCGGCCGCTCGGTGCTCGGGGTGGGCTCCGGTTGGTTCGAGGCCGAATACGGCATGATGGATATCCCGTTTCCCGCCATCGGCCGGCGGCAAAAAGACCTCGATGAGCTGATCGCATGCGTCGATGGACTCTGGTCGGGTCAGCCCTTCACCCACCACGGCGAAACCTTCACCATCGAGGGCATGCAGATCGACCCGGCTCCGGCGCGCCGCCCGCCGGTACTCGTCGGCGGCAGCGGCAAGAAGGGGACGTTGCGGCAAGTCGCCACCTGGGCCGATGCCTGCAATGTCGAAGAAGAGCTCAAGCTCAATACCTCCGGCGCGACCGATGCCCAGCGCTTCGAGCAGGTCGGCGAGATCTTCGCCGCGCTCGATGGGCATCTCGACGATCTCGGACGCTCTCGCAACGAAGTCCTGAAATCGCACTTCACCACCATGCTGGTGCTCGGTCCCACGCAGGAAGCCGCCGACCAGCGCGCCGCGCAGATCGACACCTCGAAATCGACCTCGGCCGGCGCTCGCGCCCGTGGGCGCAAATTCCTGGCCTCCTCCTCGGTCGACCGCGCCGTCGCCTATTACCGGGGCTTGCGCAAAGCCGGCGCTCAGTACTTCGTCGTCCAGGTCAACATGGACGACCAGGAAACGATGCAATTGCTGGCGGATGCGGTAATGCCGAACGTCGAATAGGCAAAAGGCAATAGTAGGTTGCGCCGCCAATTGCGACCTCCAACGCTCTCCTTGACTCTTGACTAAACCAAAACGAGCGGCTGCACTAGGCAACCGCTCGCTCATGGGTTCCGGGGAGTCGTCATCTCGTTATTCGAACGACGAGTCGGGCCAGACCTCTTCGACCGATTTGCCCCGGTCGATCGGGGGCGTAATGCCAAGGACGATCGCGATGACCATGAGTACCAACACTAGCTCCATGTCGGGTTCTCCTCTTAGCTCGAACCGTTAGCCGCGAGCCTCGGTCATGCGCCGCTGTGCGATGGCTTCCTGCACCGAATCGCTCAGGAACCGCGCGGTGGCCTTGACGCCCTCGAACCAGGTCACCTTGCCGATACGTGCCGGATCGGTCGCCATCGCTTCCTGAATCTGGCGCCGCCGCTCGATTTTTCGATCCCGCTCATATGCCTGCTCGCGCGCCACCACGGTCGCCCGAAATACATCGTGTCCACCCATTACCGTTCTCCTTATTCTTGTGCGCGCCGCTTCCATTACCGGCGCATCTGCCATTACGTCGGAGCAGGACCCGGAGGTGCCCGGTGCCGCTAGGGGAACGCTCCGGCTCTCCATATCTGCCGGTTCGTTCCGTGCGGGCCCCGTGTCCGCTCTCACACACTCATATTCCGCCATTTTGGGTGCCGTCGCATCGGCAGAATTACGCATTTCCTGCGTATTCGGCTATGTAGTTCGTCGGTAGATTGCCCTATATGACCTACGCAACGCTCTCGCAAATGTGTAGAGAAGCCCCCTGATTGGAGGTCTTGCTCGAGCCCGTCACATGGTCCTACCGGTTGCGATACCAAAACGACCCGCGCAGGATGGGCGCGTACCCCAGGCGCTCGTAGACCGACCGGCCCTCGTCGCTCGAAAAGAGCGCGCCCGGCAACCCGAGCTCCGGACGGGCCGCCGCCTGCGTCACCGCCAGCGCGCCTCCCTTCCGCCGGCCGGCCGGGACCGTCGCCACCATCACGATATTGACGATCCCCGCCTCGACCAGACTGGCCGCCCCGGACACCGGCTCACCCTCCACCGATCCGATCCAGGCGCTGAAGCGCGGATCTTCGAACAGCGACGCTGCCATCAACGATCCGGATGCAGACCCGCGCATCTCCTCGAATCCGAATCCGTCGATGATGATCTGTTCGAACAGCGCCTTTTCCGCATCGCTCCGGACCCGGGTCACCTGCACTGCACTGGTGTCGACCAGCGGCGCCGAAGCGGGCCGCAGCTGCAACGGCGGATGCCCCGCCAGCGTCCAACCCCACGGCGAGAGATCCGCGGTTGGCAGCGGGCTATAGAGGGCGGCGAATCCCGCGGTGCCCGGTTGCTCGTACAGCGTCTGAATCGGTCCCATCGCCGCTTCGAGCTCCGCGCCGCAGAGCGGTTGCTTCAGCACCGCGAAATTCAGCATCGTCGCGGGGCGGCCGCTGTCGACCGCGATGAACGCATCGGTTTCCAGGATAGTGGCGCCCAGTGCCCCGCCGCTCAGCCGCTGGAAGGCGCATTGCGCCAGGATGAACTGCCGCAGCGCCGTATCCTGCGGCGGGGCGGCCGCCTCCCAACCGGAGAGCGGTGGCGTGGCATCGGGTGCATCGTGCGGCATGGCGAAGTCTCCTGCAGATGGATCGAATCGACGACGGAGGAAACGTTGCTCCATCCTAGCGCGTCGAGAGTGTGATTGAATGGATGCCGGCCCGGAAGCGAAACGGCCCGGACGATGGAGGAAGACCATGCGTGCTCGTTCCCTGTTCATCACCCTCGCCGTACTGGCGGCATTGCTGGTCGTGCCTGCCGCTGCCCAGGACGCGACCCCGACCGTCGATGCGGCCGATCCCGCGCTCTGCACCCTCAATCCCTTGACGCCCGACGATCTCCAGCGCATCCAGGACGCGGACCTGCCGCCCATCGAAACGCCGACCCCGGTCGCCGATCCGTTCGTGATGCCCGCCGGCGACGAGCTCTTTACCCACGACCAGGAAGAGGTGCAAAAGGACCTGCGCCGCGCCATCGCCTGTGTCAATACCGGGGAGCCACTCAAGGCGCTGGCCGCCTACACCGAGCGCTGGATCGCCAACTTCCTGACCGAGGAGGGCGGCCTCGACGACGACCTGATCGCCGGCCTACAGGTCGATCGCGATCTCCAACCGGAGAGCTACCTGCGAATCCTGGACTTCGGCGAGGCCGTGCGCCTCCCCGACGACCGCATCGCCATTCTGGTCACCGGCGACGACCCCGCCGACGCCGATCCGCCCGAAGAACGTCTCTTCCTCATGGCGGAAGTCCGCCCCGGCCGATTCCTCATCGACGAGGTCATCCCCATATCGGGGTCCTGAGTCCGGGGTACGGAGGCCGGAGAAACGAACGACGGGCCGGCTATTTCTGCCGGCCCGTTGCACTGACGAGAGGGCAGAAACGCCCTCGGCTACGATCGTCCCCGGACCCCCGGACCTACTCCACGATAGGATCGAAGAAGATGATCCCCGCATCCATCGGCAGCGCCAGCGCAAGCTGGCCGTCGCGGATCACGAAGCTGGTCACCTGCGCCAGATCGAGCGCGTACTTCGTGTCCTGCGAATCCTCGCCGCAGAAGATCCTGGTCGTCGCCAGCATCATGCTGATCTGCGTGCCGTCGCTCATGTAGCTGCCGAAGGCGCGGTTACAGTCGATCTGCCCGACCACCGAGCCATCCGTCGAGAAGCTCAGATAGAACTTCGATGGGTCGCTCGGCACGATCTCATCGCCATTGCTCAACTGCGTGCCGGCCCATTGCCAGACCACGCCGGCCAGCGACGGGGAAAAGGAGATCGAGCTGCCGTCGGAAAGCCCGAGCACGAGCTTGTCGGTCGCATCGGTCTGATCGATCGACCACGAGGTCACCTTGTTCAGCGCCGCCAGGTAGGCATCACCTTGTCCGCCTTCCGGGCAGAGCATCAAGGTCGTGCCGATCGGTCCGAGGGTCAGATTCGAACCGTCCATCTCATACGAGCCGAATCCGCCATTGCAGTCTGCCCGCAAGCTGAGCTGCCCGTCCGGCAGGAACTGGATCCAATACTCACTCCCGAGGGCGATCGCGCCCTCCACCGGGGTGGCGGTGTCGACCGTTGGCGTGAAATCGTCCGAAATCCAGACGATCGGTGGAATGCCAGAGCTCGCGCTTGGGGAGGAGACAGGCGACGCCATTGGCGATGCATCCTGCGCCACGGCGCCTCCCAGGGTGCTGACGGCCGCGACGATCGCGAGCCCGAGCGTTGCAACGATTCGCTTCATACGGTGTTCCCCCAGTCGTTCGAAAGTGAAAACCGGCGCGGGACGCTGTCGAGCAGACGCGCTCATTTGTACAAACGCGATCGGCCGCCGAGCGGTTCCCTCAGTATCGCCGGAATGCGCGGGCGGATGTCGGTTTCATCCCGCAATGACGCCGTGCGTACAATTCCCGTTTGGGTTCGACCGCCGCCCCCCAGCTGCCCGGCGGAAATCGCACTGAGGCCACATGACCAATCCGACCATCGCGATCGATCGAGATATCCGCGTCCGTTTCGCTCCCAGTCCAACCGGCTCATTGCATGTCGGCGGGGGACGCACGGTGCTCTTCAACTGGCTCTTCGCCAAGGGAGAAGCGCAACGGCTCGGATTCGACGGCACGATGATCCTGCGCATCGAGGACACCGACCGCAATCGGTTCGTCGAGGGCGCCACGGAAGGGATCTTCGATATCCTGCATTGGTTCGGCATCGATTGGGACGAAGGCGCCGATATCGGCGGTCCGCATGGTCCCTATATCCAGAGCGAACGCCTGCCGCTCTATCAGCAGGGCGCCCAGGAACTAATCGACAACGGCCGAGCCTATCGCTGTTTCTGCTCCCCGGAGCGCTTGCAGGGACTGCGCGAGGAACAGCGCCAGAAGGGGCTGCCTCCCGGCTACGACCGTCATTGCCGTTTTCTCTCCCAGGACGAGATCGACGCCAAGCTCGCGGCCGGTGACGGCTATGTGGTCCGCTTCGCCATGTCGCGCGAGGGAACGACCGAGGTCTACGATCTGATCCGCGGCGAATCGACCTTCCAGAATGTCAATCTGGAAGATCTCGTACTGCTCAAATCGGACGGCTACCCGACCTACCACCTGGCCAATGTGATCGACGATCACGATATGCAGATTACCCACATCATGCGCGGCGAGGAATGGATTCCGACCGCGCCGGTGCACATCCAGCTCTACCGCGCCTTCGGTTGGGAACCGCCCGCATTCGCACATATGCCGCTCATTCTGGCCCCCGGTGGCGGTAAGCTCTCGAAGCGGCACGGCTCGACCGCTATGGAGGAATTCCGCGCGCAGGGGTATCTCCCCGAGGCGTTGATGAACTATCTCGCTCTCCTGGGCTGGAGTTTCGACGGCACCACCGAGATCTTCTCCAAAGAAGACCTCTTGGAAAAATGGTCGCTGGAGCGGGTCAGTCCTTCTCCGGCCACCTTCGACTACGACAAGCTGCGCTGGTTCAACCAGCAGTACATCAATCACATCCTGACGCTCGACGAGCTGACCGAGCGGGTGATTCCGTTTCTGACCGCGGCGCTGCTTGCCACCAAACGGGCATCCGATCCGACCTCGGCCGAATTCGCCCACATTCGCGAGATTACCGCCGTGCTCAAAGACCGGCTGGTGCTGCTCAGCGACGCGCCCGATCTGATGAGCTTCTTTCTGAAAGCCCGACCCGACCCCTACGATCCGGCTCTGCTGGTCGCCAAGAAGAGCACGCCCGAGCAGTCGCTGGCCGGACTTCGGGGCGCGCTGACCGTCTTCGAGCAAGGCACCGTCGCCGACGAGGCCGCCATCGAAACCGCCTTGCGCGCGCTGGCCGAAGGACTCGGTCTGAAAGCCGGCCAGCTCTTCATGCCCATTCGGGTCGCCGTCACCGGCCGCACCGAGTCGCCCGGGCTCTTCGAAACCCTGCGGGTGATCGGCGATGATCGCGTTCGCGCCCGCATCCGTACTGCCATCGAGCTGCTTTCGGGTGCCGAGTCCTGAGCCCGGAGTCCGGAGCCCCGCATCCGCTCTTCCCCACTCTGTCATCCTGAGCCGCAGCGAAGGATCTCTCGTTGGAGACGACCAATATCAAGTTGGAAAACCGTTGGTTTCCAGGTCAGGAGCGGGTCTTGGAAGAACAAGAGATTCTTCGCTGCGGCTCAGAATGACAGGGGAGTGGGGCGCTGCTCGGGTGAGGAAAACCCATCCAAAAGAAAGCTCGGTCCCTTTGCAAAGGCCGCAACCCCCGCCTGGAGTGAACCATGAAACGACGAACCCTTCTGCTTTCCCCGATCGCGCTACTCGCGGTGCGTGATCTTCGCGCGTTCGCGCAGAGTCCGGTCGCGACCCCGGCCGCGTACGCGCATCCGGACTGGCTGGCCGATCCCACCTGGCTCGACCAGCATCTCCACGACGAGAACCTGATCGTCATCGCCCTCACCCCGCCCGAAGACTTCAGCAAGGGCCACATCGACGGCGCGGTCCAGGTCGATTGGCCCAATCTGGCGCTTAGCGAGTCGTCGCAAATCGATGCCTGGCGCACGCAGATGGAATCGCTTCTCACCAACCTTGGCGTCGAGCGCGCGGACACCGTCGTCATCTACGACGGCGGCACCCTCTATGCCCCGCGCCTCTGGTGGATTCTCTACCAGCTCGGTCAGCAGGACATCCGCATCCTGAACGGCGGTCTCCCCGCCTGGATCGCCGCCGGCCTCCCCCTCGCCAACGGCGCCGCATCGCCCACTGCCGCCACGACGCCCTACACCGGCGAGCCGAACGACGATGCCATCGCGACCGTCGACGAAGTCGTTGCATCCCTCGACGATCCAAACACCATCCTGGTCGACGCCCGCACCAAAGACGAATACGACCAGGGCCACATTCCCGGCGCCGTCCTCTTCCCCTTCACCGACGTCGCCACCGCCGCGTCCCCCCACCTCTGGAAATCCGCCGCCGACCTCCAATCCGAGTTCGCCGCCCTCGGCGTCACCCCGGAGAAGCACGTCATCGCCTACTGCTCCACCGGCGTCCGCTCCGCCGCGCTTTATTTCACCCTCCGCCTCATCGGCTACGACGACGTCTCCCTCTTCAGCGGCTCGTACGATGAATGGACTGCCGATCCCACCCGTCCAGTGGAGAAATAACGATGCCGTGTATCGCGGACAGAATCACGAACGGCCCAGGCAGTACTGCCTGGGCCGTTGCCAGTTATGAGGGAATGTTCGCCTGTGGTATGGTGAGCACAGCCCATTGGCCCCTCGACCTGTTGGTCTTATCTCCCACCTGTTTTGGATCCCGTGAGCCCGATCGGTGGCTGCACGCGCTTGTTTGACTTGGTTTTCCCTTACTCTCGCGGATTGCGGTCACCGTTGCGTTCAAACGCAAAGGAGCTTCATCATGATTTCGCCGTCCGTGTTTTCCGCGCCGCGTCCGCTGGCAGACGTCATTCGCCAGCGGCGCAGAGCGTTGGGGCTTACGCAGCATGAGCTCGCGGCCCGTCTGGGGGCCGCCACCTGCGTCCACGATGTCCGGCGGCTGGAAGCTGGGCAGATCTTGCTTCCCGCCTGGAACCGACTGCACGAGTTGGCCCGCGCCCTCGAACTCCCACTCACCGCCCTCACGGGTTTCGTCGACGCTGAGAATAAGCCCCTCCGCTGAACCCGCTAGCGAGCGACATCGATGCTAGTGCTCGTTCAGCGGTGCAAGGATCCGTCATACTCGGTGCATGGGCGATCCGCGAGACGGCCTGCGACAGGCGGCGGTCCTCCCCTTGGGTTGGGTGCTCGCGGAACGGTCGGACACGTCGATGCAACTCAGCGTGATCTTCCGCCGCAATCGCAGGGCCGGGCCATCGATCCTCTCCGTGGCCGCTACCATCGACGGAGCGTGGTTGCTGGCGCGCATCGCGGCCATTGATGCCGAGGCGCGCGAGCGCAGCTGGTGGTAAATCGATGGCATGGTGGTCACTCAGAACGGCTGGGGTTACGCGACCCGAACGTTCGCTTTGCGCAGATTCACGC
>DASTFJ010000126.1:0-2565 GCA_035708745.1 Thermomicrobiales bacterium
AGGTGGAAAAAAGCCGGAGCTCGGCGACTTCATGCCGCATCGACATGAGCTCCACAAAGGGAACCGAACCGCCCATTTCCATGAGCGGTCGCGCAAGCGCATCGTCGGTCGTGGTCTCGATTACGGGATGAAGCAGGAGCAGCATCCGTTGCGCATTGCGATGATCGATGACGGACATTCGCACCGCCGCGCCAACGCAGCTCGCGGCAAAGGAATAGAGCTCGCCGGCCACCGCCTCGCGGAGTGGAATTCCGAGGGTTGCTTTCAGCAGCGCAAGCGCGACCGCGTGGTTTCCGGGAGCTTCGCGCTCATCGACCAGGGAAAAATAGTCTCGAGCCAGCTCACATGCGAATACATCGCGAGCCAGTGCCAGGAGCTGCCTCCCGAGCCGAATCGAGGTTTCGCGCGGCTCGCGCGCAATCTTCACGGCAGTAAGACGGCAGTCGATGATGGTCACCGAATGGAGATCGCTCTGCTGTGCGGAGTGGAACGCTAATGCCAGTGCGGTGGCGTCGGATGGACCAACGCCGGCACGAATCTGATCGGCCACGATTCCCGCGAGCGACCGCGGGGTGAGCAGACCGGCCTGGGCGTACGATTCGATGCCGTGGGACAGGGTAAAGAGTCCGCTCGGAAAGAAGGAATCGGTCAGCTGGAGGCTTGCCAGAAATGTGCGGAGACCGCCTCCATGTGTGCCATGCGTCGAGATCGACCGGCCGTTCCTTTGGGTGCCATTCTCCACTGCCAATGAATACTCCTGGAAGCCAGATCGGACGAATCGACGCGTTCGTCCAATCTGGCTGAGCGTGCCTGGATCTAGACCAGATAGTAGAGCTGAGTCAAGGGCAACGACTGCGCCGGGTCGATGTGCGCGCGCACTCCGTCCACGGTCACCTTGAAGGTTTCAGGATCGACCTCGATATCCGGCGTTTTGTCGTTATACATGAGACTGTATTTGTTGACTGTCCGGCAGCGTTTGACGGCCTCCACACCCGAACGCAATCCCAGTTTCTCCGACACGCCGGTATCGACCGCCGCTTGCGACATGAAGTTCACCCGTCCCAATGGATTGGCCAACCCGGTGGCGCCGAACATTGGGCGGTAGTAGACCGGCTGCGGCGTCGGCAGGGAGGCGTTCGGGTCGCCCATCAACGACCAGCTGACCAGCCCGCCTTTGACCACGAGGCGGGGTTTCGCGCCGAAGGACCAGATCGGCCACACCACGATGTCGGCCATCTTACCGACTTCGATCGAGCCCACCACATGGGCGATGCCATGGGCGAGCGCCGGATTGATGGTGACCTTGGAGAGATAGCGCAGGATGCGGTAGTTGTCGTGATCCGCTGAGTCTTCTGGCAGCTTGCCTCGACGGTCCTTGTTGAGATGCGCCATCTGGAAGGCGCGCGTGAAATTCTCTCCGCAGCGGCCCATCGCCTGCGAGTCGGCCGAAATCATGCTCAGCACGCCCATGTCATGCAGAACGGTTTCGGCGGAAATCGTTTCGGCCCGCACCCGGCTCTCGGCAAAGGACACGTCTTCCGGCACTTTGGGATTGAGATGATGGCAGACCATCACCATATCGAGCAGTTCGGCCACCGAGTTGACGGTGTAGGGGAGGGTGGGATTGGTGGACGAGGGCAGCGCCCACGGCTGCCCGGCGATCTTGATGATGTCGGGGGCGTGGCCGCCACCCGCTCCCTCGGTGTGATAGGTGTGAATCGTGCGTCCGTCGATGGCGCTGATGGTGTCCTCGACGAACCCGGCCTCATTGAGCGAGTCGGTGTGAATGCAAACCTGAACGTCGTATTCATCCGCAACGCGCAACGAACAGTCGATGACGCCGGGCGTCGAGCCATGGTCTTCGTGATCCTTGAGCCCGCATGCGCCGGCCTCGATCTGCTCGATCAGCGTTTCCGGTTTCGAGCTGTTGCCTTTGGCGAGGAGACCGACATTGACGGGGATGGCTTCGTAGGCGGCAAGCATGCGTTGAATGTTCCACGGCCCGGGGGTGCAGGTGGTGCCATTGGTGCCATCGGTGGGACCGGTGCCACCGCCGATGTGGGAGGTGATGCCGTTGGAGAGAGCGGAATAGGCCTGTTGCGGGGAGATCATGTGGATGTGGCTGTCGATACCGCCCGCCGTGGCGATTTGACCTTCGCCGGAAATCACTTCGGTGTTGGCGGAGCAAACGAGGTCCGGGTGCACACCGGCCATGACATCCGGGTTGCCGGATTTGCCGATGCCGGCAATCTTCCCGTTCCGAATACCGATGTCGGCCTTCACGATTCCCTGGATGGGATCCATGATGATGACATTGGTGATGACCAAGTCGAGCGCGCCTGACGCGGAGGTTCCGCCCGACTTGAGTCCCATGCCGTCACGCGACGTCTTGCCACCGCCGTAGACATTTTCGTCGCCGTAGACGGTGTAGTCCTTTTCGATCTCGGCAATGAGGTTTGTATCGGCCAGCTGAAACTTGTCCCCGGCGGTGGGACCGAACAGATCGGCATACTGGCTGCGAGGAATCGAAACCATCAGTTGCTCCCTTTCGTCGCTTTGCCAGAA
>DASTFJ010000127.1:0-13162 GCA_035708745.1 Thermomicrobiales bacterium
TGTCGCCCGAACGCCTGGTTATGCTGAACGATCGGGCTCCTTGACATCCCCACGGGAGACGCAAGTTTAGGCACGAAAGGGCAGAGACGCCCTCAGCTACGACCGCAAATTCAGGTCACCCAGCCGACGGATCGAGCGACAGATAAACCCGCTGGTCCGGAGGCTGGGTTTGGTCGTAGAGCGCCAGCCCTGCGACATCCCGCGAGTTGACCACGAAGCAAACATGACCGGTCATGGTCATCGTCCCGGTGTAGTCGCCCGGCGCAAGCGGACCGTCCACGAACCCGCAGCTATTGCCTACTGCTGAATAGACCGACCCGCCCGGACCGAGCGCGACCAGGCTTATCAGGTCGAAGGTGTCGGTCTGGTCGCGCAGGTGGCCCAGCGTGATTTCGACATTCACATACTGGTAGCCGGCCGGTGGGGTTTCGGGAACGGCATCCACCGCGTTCTGGTCGACCGAGACGATCGTCAGCGAAAACGCGTCGCTGGTTTGCACCGTCGTTCCGATCGGCATGATCGGCCGGCCGTCGAGCGCGGTCGCAACCGGCGCCACCTCGGTGGCTGGTATCACGTCGGTGAGCGGGCTGTCGTCAGTGGGCGCTGGGGTTGCGACACCGGGGCCGACCTCCGGCACACCATCATCGTCATTGTCGTAGAGAGCAATCCCGCATTCCGCCTCCAGGACCAGTGCTTGCTCTCCGGCTTGCTTGGTGAGCTGATCGAACTGGTCCAGATACGCCAGAATCGCGAACGGACCCGCGGTCTTCATCGTTTCCAGCGCCCGCTGGTAGAGCGCGACGCCATCCCGAATCGTCTGATGGAAAGCCGCCGCGGCGGGTGGGGGGGTGATGCGGTCGAGCTGCGCCAAATAGTCGTCGTAGAGCGCGATGGCGTGGTCGTAGTCGGCTGCGGTCCAGGTCTCCAAATTGTCGGAGTCGGCGCCGGATTCTTCGTCATCCACCGACTCGCCCCATGCGTGCATCGTGCCGGCATACCAGGCGAGCTGCACGCATTCAGTGGATTGATGCGCGATGTACCGAACCGCTGGAGCCGGAGCGGGGCCGGCCAGTGCGCCGGGAACGGCGAGCAGGCCGGTGGGAAGCAGCGAAACGGCCAGGAGCAGAGCGAGCAGACGCCGGCGGCCCATGAAGATTCCCCTTCGATGAGAGCGACGATGACGGCCGGTGCATGCCGGCTCGAGATCAGGGAAAACGCGATATTGCGTGCAGTGTCGGACGCGCATATCCGACTGTCAACCGGCACAGCCACGAGCGGATGGGCCGCTATACTCGCCAGCGGACCGGGCCTACCCGGAGCAGAGAGGACCGCACACCCGTCGCATGCTCACCCTGACCTTTCTCGGAACCGGCACCTCCAACGGCGTGCCCATGATCGGCTGCGATTGCCCAGTCTGCACCTCTACCGATCCGCATGATTTTCGCAACCGCACCTCGGCCTATCTGGTCTGGGGCGGGTTGCATCTGCTGATCGACACCGCCACCGAGCTGCGCTTGCAGGCGCTGACCTTCGGTATCCGTCAGGTCGATGCCGTGCTCTTCACCCACGCCCATGCCGATCACACCGGCGGCTTCGACGAGCTCCGCCGTTTCAACGAGCTGAACCAGGCGCATCTTCCCGTCTATGCCGGTCCCGACACCGCCAGGATCCTGCGCGAGCGCTTCGGCTATGCCTTCGAGGATGTCTTTCCCTTCTATGGAGGAAAGCCCGATCTGATCCTGCACGAGGTGCGCGGTCCATTCGAGATCGAGGGAAAGACGATCGTTCCCATTCCGGTTACCCATGGCCGAACCAACGTCCTTGGCTATCGCTTTGGACCGCTGGCCTATGTGACCGATGCCAAGCTGGTGCCGCCGGAATCGGTCGAGCTGCTGAAGGGCATCGATACGCTGGTCATCAACGCGCTGCGGGAACGCCCGCATCCGACCCATCTCAGTTTTGCCGAAGCCCTGGAGCTGATCGAGCAGATTGCGCCGCGCCGGGCGTATCTGGTTCACCTCTCGCACGAGACGAGCCATGTGGACGCCTCGGCGTTGCTGCCGGAGGGCGTCGAAGTCGCCTACGACGGTCTCACCATCACCGTCGACTAATCGTCGTCCCGACCGAAGTGGAGGAACCGCTCGTCGCCTCGCAACCCAGTCTCCGGCGAACAACCCGATCCCCACGAAACGACCCCCATCCTTTACCTCCTTCTCACGACACCCCCGCCAAATCGTTCCTACTGGTAGGATGGCGCCCTCGAACTCATCTCCACCACGGTCAAGGATTCATCGACCATCGTGACCACCCGAACCGACTCGATGGAATCCCGGCCCACCTCGAAGACTACCTTCCTCCCCGAGCTCGCCCTCCTCACCACCGTCACCTTCTGGGCGTCCACCTTCATCGTCACCAAGGACGCCTTCGAGCATATCGAAGTGATGGCCTTCGTCTTCGTTCGCTTCTTGCTGATGACGGTCATGGCGTTCGCGATCCTCGGGGCGATGCGCGCGCGCAATCCGGAGATCGGGCTGTTGCCGCTCAAACGTGACCTGCCGCGCTTTCTGGCCGCGGGGTTGTCCGGGTTCACCGTCTATCAGCTGGGGTACAACCTCGGGCTCGACCGCACCTCAGTCTTCTCCGCTTCGCTGCTGATCTCGACCAGTCCGCTCTTCACCATTCTGGTGCTCACCGCGATCGGCGAGCGGCCGCCGGCCGCGGCCTGGATCGGGGTGGTGGTGGCGGTGGTCGGGGTGGCCGTCTTTCTCATGGACAAGCGCGGCGGCGAGCACTCGCTTTCCGGCGATCTGCTCTGCTTTATGGCCGCGGCCGCCTTCGGGTTGTACAGCGTGGTCAATCGCCCGCTGGCCAAGAGCTATCCACCGGCGACCTATACCGCCTGGACACTGCTCTTCGGGTCGATTCCGCTCGTGCTGGCCGGCACGCCCGCGGCGGGACGGCAGGATTGGGCCGCCCTGACCGCGGGCAACTGGATCGCGATCGCCTATGTGGTCGTCTTCCCGGTCTATATCGCCTATATGCTCTGGAATTTCGGCATCAAGCGGCGCGGCGCGGCGATCGCCACCAGCTTCGGCTTGCTGGTGCCGGTCATCGCCGGCACACTTTCGGCGCTGATCTATGACGAATCGTTCGGCGTCCGCAAACTATTAGGCGCGGTGCTCGTGCTGGGCGGGCTGCTCTTCATCCGCATCGGTCCGCGCTGGCTCGGCCAGCCTGGACCATCGCTTTCTCCCGGAAAGGAGTAGTTTCCAATGACGACCTGGACCCAAACCGAGCTCGACTCCATCGGCGAAGCGGAAGAGCTGCGCATTCGGTCGCGGCGCACCGACGGCACCCTGCGCAAACCGGTCATCATCTGGGTGGTGCGGCTCGACGACAACCTCTACGTCCGTGCAGTGGGCGGCCCCGACAGCCCCTGGTTTCGCGGCACGCAAACCCGCCACGAGGGTCATATCTCCGCCGGAGGGATCGAGCGCGATGTCACCTTCGCCCCCGTCGATCCAGCGCTGCACGCTGCCATCGACCGCGCCTACCGCGCCAAATACGCCCACCAACCCGTCCAGTACGTCGACCCCTGCGTGACTCCCCAAGCCCATGCCGCCACGCTGGAGCTCATCCCAACGTAGACGCCGGCCCTGTGCCAGCGATTGGGATTCGCCGGCACAGGGCCGGCGTCTACGGTTTCGTCCACTCCGAACTGGTGACGACCGGCAATTGCAACGCCCGCTCGCGTTCGAGATCGAGATTTCCGATGTGCAGCGACAACGGCGACTGCACCCATTTGTAGATCGATTGCAGGAAGAGCCGGACGAATTTCGCGACGTAGCCATTCACCGTCTCGCGCGGGATATCGGGGAACATTTCCGCCACGACGATCTCGACGTCGGCCGGGGTCATCTTCTCCCCGGCAAAGAGATAGAAGCAGGCGTCCAGCACCTTGAACGGCATCAGCTCCTCTTCGCCGCTTTGGTCTGGCGCGAGCTCCGGGCCAGCCGGTTTCTTCAGTACCGCCGCAATCCCCGGATAACCTCGCGTTTCCAGCAGGTAATCGAGCAGATACATCACCACGGTCTTGGGCACATTCGCCAGCACTGCCAGGGCACCCATCAGGTCGCCGCCGATGGTGGTATACCCCACCGCTTTTTCGGTCATGTTCCCAGTTTGCAGGAAGAGACCAGCAGCTGAATTCGACCAATTCCACATGCGTTGCGCGCGGATACGCGCCTGGATGTTTTGCTGCGTAATCGGCGTCAGCGTCTGTCCCGCGTCCAGCATCGACTCAGCGGCTTGCATCTCCCGCTCGAAGGCGTCGTCGATCGATTCGATCGTGAGCGGCACCCCCAGATCGGCGCAGATCGTCTGCGCCGCAATGCGGGTTTCGTCCGAGGAAAAACGCGAGGGCTGGTAGAACGCCCGGATCAGCGAACCAGGATCGTCCGGCCGCACCTTGCTGGCATAGCGATGGGCGATCAGCAGGGTTAGCAGCGAATCGCGACCGCCAGAGAGGGAGATGCCGATCAGCTCGAAGACACGGTTCTTTTCGAAATAGTCGCCGACGCCCAGCGCCAGCGCATCCAGAATCTCCTCGCAGAGGTGCTCGCGCGCCGTGACGACCGGATAGTCCGCCGGCAGGAAAAAGCTCTTCTGCGCCGGAACCGGATAGGTCAGAGTCGCGCGCTGAGCCTCGGTCGAAAACTCCTCGGCCGGAATCTCGAGGGTGTCGGGGACATCGAAGAGCTCGAGATACTCATGCCGGTCTTCGCGCCAGGTGGTGTTTTCGGCGCGCAGGCGCAGCGTGCGGTCGAGGTCGACCACCGCCGTGGTGAAGCCCCGCTCGAAGCGCTTCGCTTCCAGCATGATCTTGCCGTTTTGATTGACCCAGCCGCCGCCGTCGAAGATCAGACCGTCGTTCGAGCCGATCAGATTCGTATAGGCGAGGGTGCATTGGTTATCGGAAGCACGGGTGGAGATCAGCTCGCGCCGGGTCTGAAACACGCCGACCCGGAAGGGCGAAGCTGAAATATTGCAGATCAATTCCGCGCCGGCATAGGTGCGGCGGCGCATGGGACCCTCGGTACTCCAGAGATCTTCGCAGACCTCCACGCCCATCACCCCGAAATCGAATTCCAGCACCAGATCGCCGAAGGGCACGCCGCGATGCTCGTCCAGCGCCAGCGGCATCCCGCGCGACATCGTGCGCTGCTCGTAGAAGACGTTGTAGGTGGGGAGCTTTTCCTTGGGAACCAGGGCGCGGATGACTCCCCCGGCCAGCACGGCCGCGCAGTTGTAGTGCAAACCCTGATGGTCGATCACCACGCCAACCACCAGCACCACCGGCAGCTCGGCGGTGCGCGCCGCGACCGAGACCAGCGCGTCCCATTGCCGCTCGACGAACCCCTGCCACTGCACCAGATCCTCAGGTTGGTAGCCACCGATCACCTGCTCGGGAAAAAGTCCGACCGTCACCGCCTCGGCCGCCATCGCTTGCGCGACGGTCACGACCTGATCGGCGTTCGAATCGACTGCCCCGACGGTGGAATCGACATTCCCGAGCCCGATGTTGATCAGCCGCATGTGGTGGGTTCCCTATCTGGTCCGGAGTCCGGGGGCCGGAGTCCGGAGAAAGCATGTTTCGATATCGACCTTGGAAATCTACTGTCGTCATCTACGGAATTTTGGTAGGGGCCTCCCTGGGGCCGCCCTTTTGCCCTGAAATTCTGTCCCGGGTTCGAAGATCGTTCATTGGAATCGGAGGCGAGAGGACACGGAGGTCCTTCGCTACGATCGTCTCCGGACCCCGGACCCCGGTCTTAGCCCTCGGAACCTTCATCCGTCGCCGGAACCAGTACCACCGGCGCGACGCGCTCGTTGATGATCTTCTGCGCCACGCTGCCGAGCAGGAAACGGCGGAATCCGGTGCGCCCGTGGCTGGTCATCACGATCAGATCGCCTGGTTCGGTGTAGTGCTCGAGCGCTTCGACCGTGCCGCCTTGCAGCACAGTTTTGGTCACACCCGCTTTCACCTCACCCAGCCTGGCCGCGCCCCGGTCGAGCGCCTCATTGGCCTGGGCGGTGAAATCGGCCTCGACCTGGTTGTAGAGCTCGGGGGTGATCGGAGCCATCCCCTGACCGACCATCGAGTATTCCAGGGAGGGATTGATGACCTGCACCAGGGTCACCGGCAAGCCAGCCGCCGCGGCCAGGCTCGCCGCTTCCGGCAATGCCTGCTCGGCGATCTCCGAGCCGTCCAGCGGCACCAGAATGCGTTTGAACGGCGCGATCGCCTGATCGTCCAGCAAGTCTCCGTTCGGGTGGATGATCAACATTGGCACCGGTGCCTGGCGCATCAGCGTATCGGCCACGCTGCCAAAGGCCCAGCGGCTTAACGCCCCGCGGCCAGAGCTGGCGATGGCCAGCATCGATGCCTTCCGGTCCACCACGATCGCTTCGATCGCTTCGACGGTTTCCCCGGCATAGGCTTCGACCTCCGGTTTCTTCTTCAGCACATCACCCCAGTTATCGGCGATCTCGGTCAAGCGAGCTTTCGACGCCTTGCGCTCCTGCTCGATCAGGTCCTCGACCGCGATTTCGATATCGCCGAAGAGCCCGCGTGCCGGACCGGCGGGGTTGATCACCTGGAAAAAAAGCAGGGTGCCGCCGCGCCCGCGCAAGGCTTCCGCATAGGGAATGACCTGCTCGGCTTGCTCGGAGCCATCGAGCGGCACGACGATGAGCTCGTGTTCGGTCTTGCTGGCCAACGATGGTCCTCCTTGTGCTCGGCGCCGTCCGGTCCCACGCCGGACCGGACATCTGCCCGTGCTGAAGGGAATTATCGGGTATTCGCGCCATTGCCAGCGGACCTCACCCAGCCCTCTGCTACCATCGCCGCACGAACGTACGATCGACCATTCATCTCGAGGAGCATCGATGCCACCGACCACCGACTCGTTCATGTACCAGACCATGCATCGCCAGCCGGCCGATCTGCGAAATCTCATCGAAAACGGCTGGGAGCAAGCCGCCGAAGGCGCGGAGGTAATCGAATCGGCGCGCCGCGTGTTTGTCGTCGGGATCGGCACCAGCTATCACGCCGCGCTCATCGGCGCGTGGCTCATTCGCGCCACCGGCAAGGACGCCCGCGCCGTTTCCTCCTTCGATCTCGCGTTCTATCCCGAAAGCTGGACGATCCATCCGGACGACGCGGTGGTGGTCATGGCGCATACCGGCGTCAAGACCTATTCGAAGGTCGCCCTGGAGCGCGCGCTCGACGCCGGGGCCGCGGTCATCTCAGTGGGGAGCGCCTCGGCCGAGCACCCTGGTTCGCAAAAGATCTTGCGCACCATCGAGCGGGAGAAATCGGCCGCCTACACCTCGTCCCATCTCTGCGCCATGACCGTCCTTGCGCAACTTTCCGTGCAGCTCGGTTCGGAATGGAATGCCTCCGGCATCCAGGGCTGGAAAGAGCGCTTGCAGGAGCTTCCCGATCTGGTGCAGGGCCTGCTCGACCGGCAGGAAGAGGTGCAACCGGTGGCCGCCGAGGCCGTCGCCCGCCGCATCTATGCCGCCGGCGCCGGACCGAACGAGGCCACCGCCCTCGAGGCCGTCATCAAGGTGCGCGAAGCCGCCTACGGCTGGATCGACGCGCTCGCCGCCGAGCAATTCCTGCACGGTCCGCTGATCGGGGTGCAACCGGGCGATCTCGGCATCATGATCAATGTCCCCGGCGCGGCCCTCGAACGCACCAGCGCCATCGCCCAGGTGCTCGACCGCATCGGGCTCGGTCTCTGGCTGGTCGGCCAGAGCGTGCCGGAGATTCCCAACGCCACCGTCTTCTCCCTGCCCGATTTCCCGGAAATCCTCTCGCCGCTGCTGGCGGTCGTCCCCATGCAGATGCTCGCCTACGAAATGGCAGTGCTCAAGAGCCTCAATCCGGACACGTTCCGGCGGGATGATGAGGTGTTCAAGAACGCGTTGAGCGTGTTGACGCTTTAGCAGTCAGCAGTCAGCAGTCAGCTCGCTCTACCCTTCCTGAGAAGAGACGGGGGAAATCTCTACCGCACCCGCCGCGTCCAGCTCCGCCAATCGAAGGACACCGGACCGCTCCCGGGCAGCAATCCCGCTACCGCCGCGTCCGGCCGCAAGCCGTCCACCCTGCGTAGGGTATAGACCCCCAGCGCCCGGAGGATCGCGGCTGCAGGAATCGCCAGCACCACTCCGACCGCGCCGGCCACTTCCCCGCCGATCGCCAGCGACAGCAGCACGATCACCGGCGGAAATTCGATCGATGACGCCTGAATCTTCGGGGAGATGAACCACCCCTCCAAAGCCTGGATCACGCCAAAGACCAGCACGGCCAGAATGGCCTTGTCCGGTTGGGTCACCAGGACGACCGGGAAGGAGATGACGAATGCGATCCACGGACCCAGAATCGGCACGATCTCGCCCAGAAAGGCGATCACCCCCAGCGCCAGCCAGAGATCGATCCCGACGGCCCAATAGCCAGCCGCGGTGATGACCCCGACCACTGCCGAGCTGATGATGACCCCACGGGTGTAGGCGGCCAGAATGCTATCCGCCAGGCCCGCGACCGCCAGCGTGTCGTCCACCCACCGTTCCGGCATCAGCTTGCGGATCTGCTTGCCTGCGCCGGGCCGGTCGATCAGCACATAGACCACGAAGACCGGAACGATGATGAGAGAGAGCACCGCTTCGATCAGCGAGCCGGTGGCGGTGAAGAGATAGTCGAGCAGATGCGATCCGGCGCTCAGCAGCGATTGGGCGAGATTGCCGAGATTCCCATCGATCCAGGCTTGCGCGTCCTCGGGAATCGTCTCCTCATACCAGTCGCCGAGGGTTGTGTCGGTGGTCGCCTGTTGCCAGTAATCCGGGAAATTGTCGGCAATCTCCTGGATATCGTCGATGACGGGATCGATCAGGAACGCGCCCAGCAGGACGACCGCTGCTGCCACCAGCACGACCGACAGCAGCGTGGCGATCGGTCGCCGCAGCGCTGCCCACCGTCCCTTCGCGGGCAGCCGCCGCTCGATCGTGCGCACCACCGGCAGCAGGAGATAGGAAAGCGTGATCGCCAGCAGATACGGACCGAGCTTGCCGCGCGAGAGGTAGAGAATCAGCAGCACGATCAGCACCAGGATGATGGTCACCAGATGCCGCGGCTGGAAATCCCGCCACGTCGCTCCCTGCGGTTGCTCGTGCGCCTCGTCCATCTCACCCTTGCCCGTCACGCGCGGCACTTCCTGATCACGCAAGCGTACGCGAGCGCACGTCTCTCACACATGGACCGAAAGCGAGCAGCATCCGCATGAGAAAGCGGCATTCGACACTGCAGATCCACCGGGGAGAGACACTACGGAGCAGGTGGCAACATCGACGCCAGCAGCGCCATATGCAGCGCGAGGTGACTTTCCGGATCGATCGGCTCTGAGCCGGTCAATGCGCCGATCTGCTTCAGTCGATAGGAGAGGGTGTTGCGGTGGACCCCCAGCCGAGCCGCGGCTTCCACCTGGGAGCCACCGGCTTCGAGATAGGCCAGTAGGGTCGTACGCAAGGTGCCCCGCCGGTCAGCAGTCAGCAGGGTGCCGAGCGCATCGGCCGCGAATGCGTCCAGCTCGGCCGAGCCCCAAAGGGGATAGAGCAGCCGGTAGACCCCGATATCGCTCACTCGGTCGAACCGCAGCGTTTCTCCCTCGACCAGCCCATGCTCGATCAGCGCTGCCACGAAACGCGCCTGGCGGGCTGCTTCCGGGATGTGCGCCGCGCCGGTGACCGGTCCCGAAATGGCGACCCAATGCCCGCGTGGAGCAGCCGGCCGCGAACCGTTCGGGGCGATGCGCGGTTTTCGCTCGGATTCCGGCGGTTTGCCGCGGCCGCGCACCTCGATCAGCGTGGCGGCGTACCGGTCGAAATCGGCCGCATCGTGCACCGCGCCAGAGACGGCCAGATCGCGCTGGATCGCCAGGCGGTCGGCCGGATCGGAACCGAGCGCCACCCGGTACAACCCATTGGCCGGCAGCCCGAGCGCCGCCGCGCCGCGGGCGGCATCGACCGCCGCCGCCGACAACAACCCCGCCAGGGCAATCGAGCGGGCGTTGCCGCGCGGGCGGACATCGATCGCATGCGCCAGCGCCGCTTCCACCGCGACAGCGAGCCGGTCGGCCACCAGCCGGGTGAGCGCGCGGCGGTCGTCGGGCACCGGACCAAGCCAGAGGGTTTCGGCCCCGGCCAGGCGGGTGCCGTAATACTCCCCATTCCACATATGAGGACCGTTCACGGCGCGCAATTTGGGCATGGCGCCGTTGCGCGGCGTGGAGGAGGCGATCAGCTCGGCATTCGGGCCGACGACCGCGACATCCATTTCCAGATAGTCCGAGGCCGATTCGAGCACTTGCTCCACATCGACTCCCAGCGAGTTGGCGTGTTGCAGCACCCGGCCCAGCTCGGTGCCGGAGCGGTAGATGGCGCCGCGTTGCTCGGTGAGAAGGCGGTTGACATCGCTCTCCAGATCGACCGGGATCGGATCGGCCCTCAATCGCACCAGACCGTCCGGGGCGTCGAGTGGGTGATCGAAGATGATGCCAGTGGCTCCGCGGCTGGCGACCTCACGCAATAGCTCCTGCAGCGGGATGCCGGAGTCTTCGATCGTGCGTTCCGGCACGATCACCAGCTCGCCTCCGCGCAGGGGCGGCAGCACCGGCAGCGAGGCTCGCACCGTCACCACCCAGGTAACTTCGCGATCCTCATCCAGATCCCGTTGGTCGGCGTGGTCGACGAAGTCGTCGTGAACGAGTGAAAGCCGCGGTTCCCAGGTCAGCAGATCGCCTATTGTTATCTCAGCCATCGCGACGATACCCTGGAGCGTTGTGCGAATTGTTCCGTGTGCACAGCACCGTCATCGTTCTTGCCGGTTCACAGTAGCACATTCGTTTCCGCGCAAAACACACGGGAAAATCCCCTTGTCCGACTTGCACAATGCCCAATCGAAACCCCGGGGAGCTGACGGGCGCAGCGCCCAATCATGGGTGATGGTGGCGGTGGCCTCGCTTGTGGGAATGGCTGCCTTTCTCTATCCGTTTCTCTTGCCGGTATTGCAACCCAGCGCCGAGGATCGGGCACGGGCCGGCGATGCTCCGGTGCTCTTCGCATTCGTGACACTGCTGTCGCTGGCGGCCATCGCGCTGGAGCTCGATCCGGCTCGCGGGCAGATGGGAGGGATGTCCGCGTCCAAGCTGGTGGCGTTGCTGGGGGTGCTGGTGGCGGCCAATGCGGCGCTGCGGTTGGTGCCGACCTTTTTGGGCGCATCGCCGTTGTTCGCGCTCATCGTCCTGGTGGGCGCCGTGTTCGGACCAGTCTTCGGTTTTCAAATGGGCGCGCTGACGTTGCTCGTCTCGGCGTTTCTGACGGGCGGGATCGGCCCCTGGCTGCCCTTCCAGATGCTCGGCGCCGGCTGGGTGGGGCTGGTGGCCGGCTGGTTGCCGCGCCCAGCCGATCAGCGTCGCCGGTTGGTCGTGCTGGCCGCGTTCGGTATCGTGACCGGGTTCGCCTACGGCGCGATGCTCAATCTTTACACCTGGCCCTTTGCCGCTCCCGGAGCCGGGCAGGACCTCGGACTCTACTGGACCCCATCGCTATCGGCCGGCGAGGCGCTGCAGCACTACGCCCGCTTCTATCTGGTCACCTCGCTCTGGTACGACGCCTTCCGCGCGCTCGCCAATGCAGCCCTCATCCTCCTCATCGGTGCCCCGGTCCTGCGCACGCTCGATCGTTCGCTGGCGCATTTCTCCTGGCGCCCTTGGACTGCACTGCCCCGCCAATAACCAGCCTTCCCTTGCGAACCATAGATCGGACCCGCCGCGGTCGTCGTCACAAGCCGCGGTGAAAAGCTCCGAGCCGAGCGGGCGCAGAGGCCCTTCACGACGACCCATGGACCGGCTTGTCCTGCGCCGATGACGTTGGCCTCCCGCGTGATTACTCGGGAATGAGCTGAATTTCTCTCGCTGCTCTCCAACGTCGCGCATACAGAAGGGGAACGACCGAACGCCGCCGCGCTCCTAAGGGCATTCCGTCTTGACTTTGATAGAACATCTGTTCTATCATGAAGATAAGCGGTACCTATGCGGGAGCGGGCGGGCCTGGGCAGCGCGTCAACGCCCCGTCCGGCTGGTAACCGGTCATCCGAACTCGGTGGAGGAGCTGTCTCCCTCCCGGCGCCAATGCTGTCGTCGTCTCGATCTTGGCCTTGGAGTGGAAGACGTCTCCGCGCCCTTGTCCTTCCGTAGTGGAGGACGTCTCTGTCCTCTAGTCATTCTCAGCCCCGGGAGCGGGATGGCTTCTTGGAGCCCCAACCTTTAGAGGGGCGCTCTCAGCTTTGCCTCTGGCCCGAGGCCCCGATACGCCGCCCGCGCATGCAGGATTTCGTCCCAGCTTTGCCTAAATTGCGCGGCTGTAGGTCGTTTCCATGGTAAAGCGCGGACTCGGCGGCACAGTTCCGTTTTCGGATAAAACACTACAGGAATTGCCAGACGCCATGAGTGTACGTACACTCAAACCAGGACCCTTTTGACATAGGGGCAAACGTTGATTTTGGGGGTCGAGCGACGTAGACTGGTTCCAACGGAAGTAGCACATCTAGTACGTCGAATCCAGGCTAGCTACTACTTCTTGTGGTTCCACCCAAAATTCGTGGATCCATGCGATCGGTGGGAGAGGGTGCACCGAGGCGGCGCTGCCGTCTCTTGGCGTCGCTGCCATCGGTGTATTCAGGCGCGGGTCGTTCACGTGCGGCGAGGCACGCAGAACGGATCGAACGACGGGACGGCGGACGCTTCGCCGGTCTCGGGAAAGGAATAGGCGGGTCAGGACATGGAAAAGGCGCGCAAGCGGACGACAGCCAAATCGAAGAAAGCGATGAAGGGACTCACCATTCCTCGCTACTACACGCGGGAAGGCGCCGATCCGTTCGCCTCCACCACCTGGACCACGCGCACCTCGCGCATCACCAACCCGGACGGGTCGGTCGTCTTCGAGATGAAGGATGCCGAGATTCCGGCCGGCTGGTCGCAGGTTGCCGCCGACATCATGGTCTCCAAATACTTCCGAAAGGCTGGCGTGCCGCAGTATGCCG
>DASTFJ010000128.1:0-3388 GCA_035708745.1 Thermomicrobiales bacterium
TGACGCCGGTGAGGGATTCGAGGATGGCGGGGACCTGGGCGATCATGGTGGCCATGTCATTGGTTACCCGGTTCACGCCAGCGCCGTCGCTTCCGCCATCGGCCCCGGTGGAGACAACGGTGATCCTGTCGACCTTGGCCAACGGTTCGGAGAGCGCACGGACGACCTCGGGCAGACTGGCGACGAGCTTATCGAGGATGGCGGCCTGGTTGTAATCCTGGTAGGCGCCTGCCTTGACGTGCATGGCATCGGCCTCGGCCTTGCCCTGGGCCAGAATGATCTCGGCTTCGGCGTTGCCCTGGAGGCGCGTCGCTTCCGCAAGACCCTGGGCGATGATGACTTCTTTCTGGCGGTCGGCTTCGGCCAGGGTCTCGATCTTCTGGCGCTCGGCTTCGGCCTGTTTGACGATCGTGGCCTGCAGCTCCTTTTCGCGGCGCTTGATCTCGGCTTCCTGCACGCCGGTTTCGGACTGGATGCGGACCTGTTCGATCTTGACCTGCTCGGCGATCACTTTCTGCTGCTGAACATTGGTTTCGATCTCGTACGCCTTGTCCGCCACGGCCTTCCGCACCTGGACCGATTGCAGGTAGTCGGCCCGCTTCATTTCGAGGTCGCGCTGGGCTTCGGCCTGGCGGGTCTGGCTGGCGGTTTCGGCAATGATCTTTTCCTGATCGGCTTCGGCCTCGGCGATGCGCGCATCGCGCATGGCCTGCGCGCGACGGATGGTCGTGTCGCGCTCGGCTTCGGCGGTGGCGATATCGGCGGTCCGCTTGACCAGGGCGACATCGGGCCGGCCCATATTCAGGATGTAATCGTTATTGTCGCGGACTTCCTTGATGGTGAAGGAGATGACCTCCAGTCCCATCTTGTTCATGTCATCGGCAACATTGGCGCGCATACGGTCGGCCACCATCTCGGGTTCCTTGACGATGTGCTCGACGGTGAGCTGGCCGACGATGCCGCGCAGATGACCTTCCATGACCAGGCGAATGAGCGCTTCGCGCTGTTCCGGTGATTTGTTGAGAAATTGCTCGGAGGCGGTCAGGATGCTGACCGGATCGGATTGCACCTTGATCTGGGCGACCGCTTCGACATTGACCGCGACGCCCTGGGAGGAATAGAGATCCTGGGTGGGCGCGACATCGAAGCTCATGAGCTCCAGCGAGAGCTCGCGGGCCTGCTGAATCATCGGCCAGACGATGCGCCCGCCACCCTTGACCACTTTGGTGCCCCCGAGACCGTAAACGATCAATGCCTCGTTCGGTCCCACTTTGTGGAAGAGCCTGGCCGACACGAGGATGAGGAGAAAGATCACGGCGATCAAGCCGAGAACGATGATCAGCACTCCCACGATCGACATTTGGTGTACTCCTTTCGTGCGCCGGTGCTCAGATGGTCACTGGACACGTTTCCTTGCGATTCAAACGGATTCGACGCGGGGACGTTCCTCATCGCGCGAAACCGGCTCGGCCGGTGGCGGAATTTCCGGCAACGCATCGCCGGCATAGAGCTCGGCCCAGGGAGCCACGATGCCGACGCCGCGGTCGGCACGCAGCACGACGACTTCGGTACCGCGCGGGATGGCCGTTCCGGTCGAGGAGCGGGCGGCGCGGACCATGCGGGCGCCGCTTTGCTCGTAGACGATTTCACCGACCCCGCCGGGGCGAATAGATGAGGTGACGCGGGCAAGCTTGCCCTGCAGCTCGAAATCGCGCGGATCGAGCTCGGTGCTGCCGGCCGGGCGGATGACGCGGGCGAAGAGCTGATAGATCAGATACGCGCCAACCAGACCACCGGCGATCGCCACACCGATGCTGACCGCGGCAGTCCAACCGGCGCCGTTGCTGGCGAGATATCCGATGCCGCCGAACCAGGAGATGAAGGCGAGGATGACGCTGACGTTCAGATAGTCGTGGATGCCGGCATCACTGTCATGACCGATATGAGCGCCATGATCCGCTCCGACATCGACGGCACCGAGCGCGAGCGCGATGACCGAGAAGAGCAGCCCGAAAAGGAAGGCTCCGAGGAAGATGGCATCGAGGGTACCGAGATTGTCGAACATGGGTGTCGCCTGACCCGTCGTGTGCGGCGGATTCGAGCGATTCGGAATGGCTCGGTGGAATCGACCGTGAAAGACTTGCGGATAACATAACACGATTGGGTGAGTCGGAGTCGATCAGTGGGTAGCGTTCGACCCTCATCATCCCCCAACCCCCTTCTTCTCCCAATCCTGGGAGAAGAAGGGGGCTTTTCGGTTTTCGGGTTGGACGTGCGTTACAGGCGGATGACGCTGCGGAGGGTTTCGCCGCGTTCCATGGCGTGGAAAGCTTCTTCGGTTTCGTCGAGGGAGATGACGCGGGTGACGATCCGATCGAGATCGAGCTGGCCCTGGGCGTACCACTGCGAGAGGAGCGGGAAGTCGCGAGTCGGCAGGCAGTCGCCGTACCAGGAGATGCGGAGCGCTCCACCGAGATCGAAGAATTTGGCGATGGGCAGCTCGTAGGTGGCTTGCTGATCGGCCACCCCGATGATGACGCAGGTGCCAGCCAGATCGCGCGCCCAGATGGCGGTTTCGATGGTCTGCGGTTTGCCGACGGCTTCGAATGAGGCGTTCACGCCGTGTCCGCCGGTGAGTTCCTTGATGGCGGCCACGGGATCGCCGTCGTTTGGATTGACGGTGTGGGTGGCGCCGAACTCTTTGGCCCATTCGAGCTTCTTCGGGTCGATATCGACCGCGATGATCGTAGTCGCGCCAGCAAGCTTGGCGCCCATGATGACCGATTGGCCGACTCCGCCGCAGCCGACGACGGCGACCGATTGCCCCGGCTCGACCTGGGCGGAATAGAGCGCCGCACCGACGCCGGTCATCACCCCGCAGCCGATGAGGCTCATCTGCTCGGGCGGGAGACCGTCCTCGATGGGGACGCACTGGCGCGAATGAACCAGGGTGTGGGTGCAAAAGGTGCCGATGCCCAGAATGGGGGTGAGGACCTCACCATCGAGGGTGGTCATCTTCTGAGTGGCGTTCAGGCTGGCGGAGCAGAGGTGCGGTTTCCCGACCTGGCAGAAGCGGCAAAGCCCGCATGGAGCGCGCCAGGCGAGGATGACGTAGTCGCCTTCCTTCACATTGGTGACGCCTTCACCGACTTCCTCGACGATGCCGCTCCCCTCATGCCCGAGCAGGAAGGGGAAATAATCGGTGCCGAAGACGCCGTTCTTGGCGGAGAGATCGGTGTGGCAGACGCCGCTTGCGAGAATGCGGACCAGCGCTTCGCCCGGTCCGGGATGCGGAACCAGGAATTCTTCGACCACGCCGGGTTCGTTCGGTTTGCGCGCGATGACGCCTGTTGCACGGATTGGATCGGCCATGATGCCCTCTCTGTTC
>DASTFJ010000129.1:0-19058 GCA_035708745.1 Thermomicrobiales bacterium
GGCGGCGTCAGGGACTTGAGAAGACGTCTCGTTCGGGGTGGGGAAAGTGTATGCGGCGGCGAACGTATTGGGTGGCGACACCGGTCTGTGGGGCGAAGAGATAGGCCGCGATGAAAAAGGCGGTGGCGACCAGCACCACGCTGGCTCCGCTCGCCAGCGAAAAGTGATAGGAGAAATAGAGGCCGAGCAGCCCCGAGAGGGCGCCCAGAAGGGCCGATATGCCGATCATGGCGACCAAACGGTCGGTGAGCAATCGGGCAGTGGCCGCGGGTGTTACCAGCAGGGCCAGCACCAGAATATTCCCAACCGTTTGCAGTGAGATCACGATCGCCAGTGAGAGCATGACGAAAAAGAGCTGTTCGTAGAAACGGACATCGATCCCCTCTGCCTGTGAGAACACGGGGTCGAATGCGATCGAGGTCAGCTCGCGCCGGGTCAAGGCGACCACCAGCAGCACCAATGCGCCGACCGCCGCGGTGAGATAGAGATCGTTGCGGGAAACGCCGAGAATCGAGCCGATCAGAAACGATGTCAGGTCACGGGTATAGGTCCGCTGGGTCGAGATCAGCGCGATCCCCAAGGCGAACGCCCCGACGAAAAAGACACCGATGGCGGTGTCGTTCTTGATATGGGTGTGGCTGCTTGCCTGCCCGATCAGTAGCGAGACCACGACGGCCGCGATCAGCGCCCCGATCAGATAGTTGGCGCCCCAGAGGTAGGCGATCACGATCCCTGGAAAGATCGCGTGCGAGAGCGCGTCGCCCATGAAGGCGAGTCCCTTCAATACGACGAAGACACCGATCACTCCACAGATCAACCCCACCAGCATGGCCGCCAGAAAGGCGTTCTGCATGAAGGGATGCTCCCACGGTTGCGTGAGCCAGCTCATCGGGTCAAGGCTCCATGTCCCAGGTCGAGCAAATCGAAAATCGAAGAGCGCCCCCCGAAGGTGGCGCGCAGATTTTCCTCGGTCGCCACTTCAGCCGGTGGGCCATCCGCCACGATGGTGCGGTTCAACAAGATCACCCGGTCGGACGACTTGAACGCCTGATACAGATCGTGGGTCGCATAGACGATGGTTTTTCCGCGGGCGGCGAGCTCGTGTAGCACGCCGACCACGATCTCCTGCGTGGGAACATCGACTCCGGTGAATGGCTCGTCCAGAAGATAGACATCGCCATTTTGCAAAAGCGCGCGCGCCAGAAAAACCCGCTGTTGCTGTCCGCCGGAGAGCCGGTTGATCTGCACCGACGCGAAGCGGTCCATATCGACGGCTTTCAGCGCGCCGAGGGCGGCCGCGCGGTCGGACGCGCCAAAGGGCAACAGACGGCTGCGCGCCTTGCGCCTTGCCAGCAGCACCACGCCGGTTACGTCGATGGGAAAAGTCCAGTCGACCGCGGAGCGTTGTGGAACGTAGATGATGCAGGGACTCGGACCATGCGATTCCTGGCCGTCGATGAGCACATAGCCATGCGAGGGGTCCAGAATCCCGGCCAACACCCGCATGAGCGTGCTCTTGCCGGCGCCGTTCGGTCCGACCAGCGCCACGATCTCACCTGGGACCAGGGTCAAGTCGATCGAGCTGAGGGCAGAGCGATCCTCGAAATGGACGCTCAAATCGCGAGTTTCGATACGGATCCCACCCGGTTTGGGAAGATCCGATGGCAGCGGTTCGGTCATGCCCGCAGATTCTCGACGATGATCTCGGTGTCGGTTTCCATCAGGCCAATGTAGGTATCCGCGCCGGAATCGCTGTCTCCCAGGCTATCGGTAAAGAGCTCGGGCGCCACCCGGATTCCGGCGTCGCTTGCCAGCGAATCCGCCAGTGCCGGACTCACCGTGTTCTCCGTGAAGATCACATTCACGCCTGCCGCCTGGATATCATCAATCAGCTCGGAGATCTCTTTTGCGGACGGCTCGGTGCGCGAATCCAACCCTGGAATCACCGTTCCCACGATCGTGAGGCCGTATCGATCCGCGTAGTACTCGAGCGCATCGTGATTGGTGACCAATACGCGTCGCTCCTTTGGAATCAGGTCGATGCGTTCCTGAATTGCCCGATCGAGCGTGTCCAGCGCACCGTCATAGGCATCGAGCCGCTGCTGGTAGAGATCGGCGCCATCGCCATCGACCGACGCCAGCCCGGACTGGATGTTGGCAACCATGGTTTTGACGCGCATCGGATCGAACCAGACATGGGGATCGCCCTCGCTGAAGCCGTCCTCATCGCTGCCGATCGTTTCGATGCCCTCGGTTGCGACGATAACAGGCGCGCTGGTTTGAGCCGCGTCCACCAGCGGATCGACCCAGGTGTCGAGCTGCAAGCCGTGCAGAATCACCAGGTCCGCGTCTTCGATTGCAATCACATCGTCGGGGGATGGCTCGTAGTCATGCGGATCGGCATTCGCCGGCAAAAGCGATTTGACCTTCACGCGTTCGCCGCCGATCTGGCGCGCCAGATCGGCCAGGATGGTAGTCGAGGTCACCACCTGCAATGCACCGTCCGCGCGCGCATCAATCGCAGGGAGCGCGGCAGGGGAAGCGAACGGAGGAAACGGCGTGGCATCCTGCGCGCTCGACCGGAGATGGCGTACACCCGAGGCGATCGCTAATCCGGAAAGCCCGGCAAGAAATGCTCGACGACCGATCGAATGATGCATGAACCGCTGTCTCCTCTGAAAACTGCTTCGAACACACGCTCGGTCCTATCCAACAAGCGATTCCTTCGACTCGGCTCAGGACAGGCTCTTCGCTGCGGCTCAGGATGACCAGGCGCGGCACCGACGCGGTGATATTCGGAGCGTACCGGTTTTGAGACAATGTGTCAATAAGCATTCAGCGGCAGTTGTGGCAGAGTCCAAAGATTTCCAGGCTGTGTCCCTGGATCGCGAAATCGTGACTCCGTCCTAACTCATTGACCACGGGTTCGACCGGGCAGGTCGTGAAGGCGACCACATGCCCGCAGTTGGAGCAGATCAGGTGGTGACGGTGCCCCGGCTCGCCGACCACATAGGCGGGATGGCCGTTGGATTGCAACAGCCGGGTGAGAATATCGACCGAGGCCATGATCTCGAGGGTGCGATAGACCGTGGCTCGGCTGATCTCGGGCAGAAGCTGGACGAGCTGCTCGGCGGTGAAGGGCCGGGTTTGCGCCAGTACGGTCTCGATGACCTCCCGTCGTGGTTGGGTCATGCGATATCCATGCCCGGCCAGAACGGTCAATGCTTCGGATGGTGTGATGGGGGTGAGCGTGGCGTCCATGATTCCTGAGACTACCATAACGGCTCAGTGGCGAAATTCGCTCCAGGGGAGGCGGGCGCTTCCAGGTTCGGCGACTTTGAATGGCTGACGCATCGCGCGCTGCCCATGCCATAATCCGGGCCATGAAAAGGGAGCAGACTGCGAAGATGAGGACACCTGTGGGAGTACCGATGCGCGGACCGCGGTTTGGCATGCGAATTGTTCGTGGGTTCGTCGCGATCCTGGCGCTGTTGCTGGTCTGGCAACTGGCCGCGAGCGTTCATGCGCCGGCCGTGCTTGCCGATCGGTCGGTCGATTGGGCGCAATTCGATGTCGGGATCAAGCTGCTTTCCGATGGCCGACTCTCGGTCACGGAAACGCAGGTCATCGATTTCCACGACGGGCCGTTTACGGCCGGTTCCCGCAACATCCCACTCGGCAAGGTGGACGGTATCTCCAACGTCCAGGTCGTGGAGATTACCGATAGCGGCCAGACTCCCTATCAGCAAGTTTCTTCGTTCGATCGGCAGCCGGGCACCTTTGCGGTGACCCAGACATCATCCGAGCTGCTGATCAACTGGGGGTTTACGCCAACGACCGACGAAACGCGCACCTTCGAGCTCTCGTATCTGGTCGAGGGCGCGGTCCGCAATTATCCCAATGAAGATCCCGCCAACCAGCAGATCTGGTGGACCGCCGTCAGCTCGGATCTGACCAATACCGCCCCCGTGCTCGAATCGACGACCACCATCACCCTGCCGCAAGCGGTCGACCCAGCCCAGGTGGTGGCCGGCACCGAGAATCTGCCAATCGAGCCGACCACCTCCGATAACAAGACCTGGACCTGGAAAGCGACCGATCTGCGTGATGGCGACGATCTGACTGTCCGCCTGCAATTTCCGCCATTGGTCAATGTGGCGACGCCCTCATGGCAGGAGCGCGACGACGAGCAGCGCGCGCAAGAGGAAAAGACCGACGAGCGCAATGCGGTGTACAACCTGGCGTTCCTGGCGCTGGGCGGGCTCGGAGCGATCGCCGGGGGGATGGGACTCTACGGGCTTTGGTATACGAAGGGCCGCGATCCGCAGACCGGTCCGGTAGCCGCCTTCCTATCGACTCCGCCGGGCGATTTGCCGCCGGGCGCGGTTGGTGTGCTGATCGACGAGATGGCCGATCAGCGCGATGTGGTCGCCACCCTCGTCGATCTCGGCAACCGGGGCATCATCAAGATGGACGAAACCCAAAACGATGGATTCCTTGGGATGGGCAGTTCGTCTGACTACCAGATCACGTTGAAGGAGGTTCCGGAAAATCTCCGGCCCTTCGAGAAGACGTTGCTCGAATCGCTGTTCGGCGCCGAGCTGAAAGCCGATGAGTCGGTCAAGATGAGCGACGCCGGCGCCCGGTTCCAGGGCAGCTCGGAGCGCATCAAGGACCAGCTCTATGACGAGGTGATGGCGCGACAGTTCTTTATCGACGAGCCGGACGACACGCGAAGCCGCTATCGCTCGATGGGCATCGGCGCACTGGTGCTCGCCATCCTGTTCGGATGCGTCGGCGTCTCGTTCTTTTCCACCCGGGCGCCGCTGGTTTGGATTCCAGTGGTCGTGCTGGCCATTCTGGCGGTGATCCTGATCGTCATCAGCTCACGCATGCCGAAGAAGACGCAGAAAGGCGCGGAAGAAGCCGCGAAATACAAGGCGTTCCGCACCTATCTGGCCGATATCGACAAATACGAGAACATCGACGCCAAAAACGACATCTTCCAGAAGTACCTGCCGTATGCCATCGCGTTTGGTTTGGAAGAGGACTACACCAGGAAATTTGCAGCCGCGGGCTCGGCGACGCCTTCCTGGTACGAACCGGTTCCGGGCGGGGGCGGCTTCCCGACTGGACGTGGATACCGCGGCCACGGCGCAGGCCCGATCATCATCTGGGGCAACAGCCCGTTCGGCGGTGGGACCTGGGGTGGCTCCGGCGGCTCGGGTGGATCGGGCGGCAGCGGCGGCGGTGTCGATATGCCTGACTTGCAGGATATGAGCGATTCCGCGTCGAGGAATCTCAGCAGCTCTAGCAATAGCCTGTTCGGTATGCTCGGCGCCGCGGCGGCCGCCTTTGCATCGGCCTCGTCATCTGGACGGGCCGGCGGAGGGCACTCGTTCGGCGGTGGCGGTGGATTCGGTGGAGGGTTCAGCGGCGGCGGTGGATTCAGCGGCGGTGGCGGCTCCGGCGGTGGTGGCGGCGGATTTAGCTAGACCGCGGGTCGACCGGCTCGATCTTCTGGGCGTCCCGCTCGATACGATCGGGCGTGCGGAGATCGAGCAGCGACTGGCCGCCCAGCTTGGCGAATCCGGTTCCGGATTGCTTCATCTGGTGACGCTGAATCCGGAGTATGTGATCGCCAGCCGGTCGACGTCGGATTTCCGCGAGGCGATCGGGCGCGCCGAGCTTTCGGTTCCGGATGGGATCGGCGTGGTGATGGCGGCGCGCTGGCTCTCTGGGCGGCGTATCTCACGTGTCACGGGGGTCGAGCTTGCGAGCTGGTTGCTGAGCGCCAATGGTCTCACCGAGGCTCGTGTTTTTCTCTTGGGAACGCCGGGGTCGATCGCCGAGCTGCAGGGACGACACCCGACGCGCGTTGTTGGGCGGTGGGGAGCGGGGAGCGCAGCGCAAACCGACGATGCCGAGTCGATCGGGCGCATCCGCGAGGCGGGAGCGACGGTCGTGCTGGTTGGCTACGGCGCGCCGGCGCAGGTGCGGTGGGTCGAGCGCAATCGCGCCGGGTTGGCCGACGCCGGTGTTCGCGTCGCCGTGGGGGTGGGCGGCGCGCTCGATTATCTGGCCGGAACTGTTCCCCGCGCTCCGGAATCGGTGCGCGCGCTTGGGCTGGAATGGGCCTACCGTCTGGTGCGAGAACCCTGGCGCTGGCGGCGGCAGCTGGCGTTGCCACGATTTGCCCTGCTGGTCGCCCGAGCCCGCTTCGGGCGGTCGATTTCGGGTGGCTGATTCATGCCGTATGCTTTGCGACGATGAAACCACGCGACCGCGCCATGCCCCATGACTTTTAGCTCGGACAAGCCGGAGTTTTCGTCCGGCGAGGTGCCCTGCAGCTATCACCCGGATGTGAAGACCGGATTGCGCTGCTCGCGGTGCGGTAAACCGATCTGCCCGAAATGCGGCGTGCGCACACCGGTGGGAATGCGGTGCCCAGATTGCGCCGGTGTGCGCGGACTGCCGACCTATCGCACCGATGCTTCGACGCTGCTGAAGTCGGTCATCGTCGGGTTCGTGGTGGCGGTGCTGGTGGGCGCTATCCTCGGCTATCTGCCCGATTGGAATTTCTATCTCACGCTGGTGCTGGGTTTTGGGGTGGCCGAGGCGATGGCGCGTCTTTCGAACGGAAAGCGCGGGCGCGACCTGATGATCGCCGGTTGGCTGGCAGTGGCGCTTGGGCTGGTCATCAGCCGCTGGGTGCTGATGGACCGGCTCGGTTTGCCCTGGGATGTCGTGCGCGATATGCGGCCCGGGGTCGATGGACTCATGAACCTGGAGCTCGTGCCCGATGGCGTCATCGCCGCGATTGCCTTCGTGATCATTTATTTGCGTTTCCGCTAGCCACCGGGCGCCGTAGTGGACCCCCTCGGCGACGACATCGAGGTTGGCAGTCCGGGCGCGTTCGGCGAGCCGCCGGCGCCGCAGGGACGCAGTCTGGCGATCGTCGCGACCGTCATCTTCTTTGGGAGCATGCTCGGGCGGTTGCTGGGATTGGCGCGGGAGCAACTGGCCGCCAGCCGCTTCGGGGCGGGCGATCAGATCGCCGCGTTTACCGTCGCCGACAATCTCAATACACTGATTTTCGATCTCATTTCCAGCGGCATGCTGGAAGCGGCGCTGATTCCGGTGCTGTCGGCGCTGGTCGTTACCCACGCGACGGGCCGGAACGATCTGCGGCGGTTGACCGGTAGCCTGCTCACGCTTTCGGTGACGATCGCCGCGTTGCTGGCGGCACTCGGGGTGGTCTTTGCCCCGGCGCTGGTGCGGTTGATGACCGCACTCGGCGATCCAGGCGACCGGCGCGGTTCGGCCACCACCGATCTCGCGATCCAGAATCTGCGGATCGTGCTGCCGTCGCTGGTTTTTCTGGTGGCAGGAACCATCATGATCGCCGCGCTCTATGCGGTGCAACGACCGGGTGCGCCGGCGCTCGGATCGGCGGCGCGCAATCTCAGTATCGTGCTGGGCATCCTGCTGCTAGGCAGTCGCTATGGCACCCGCAGCATGGCGGTGGGGGTGCTGATCGGCGCGGTCGTGCTTGCCGCGATGCAGTGGCTCAGCCTGCGCCGCGCCGGGTTGCAACCGCGGTTTGGGTTCGATACGTCCTCGCCCGAGCTGCGGGAGATCGGACGGCTCTATCTGCCGGTTTTTTTGGGCCTGATCGTCTCGACGATTGTGGTGGTCATCGACCGCAATCTGGCCTGGCGGGCGGAAACCGATGCGGTGGGGGCGATGCGGTATGCCACGACCCTGGCGCAACTGATTCTCGGGCTGGTGGTCGCCGCGGTGTCGCTGGCGGTACTTCCTCAGCTGGCCTATCAGCACGCCAGCGCCGATGAGGAGGCATTCCGGGCGAAGCTGGTGCAGGCGTTGCAGCTGATCACCGTGCTGTTGGTGCCCGCGGTGGTGGGAATGGCGGTGCTGGCGCGCCCGATCGTGCGGCTGGTTTTCGAGCATGGGCAAACTGGACCAGAGGCGTCGCAATTGATCGTGGCGGCGTTGCTGCTCTATCTGCCGGGTCATTTACTGGCCGGCTACGACCAGGTGCTGATCTTCGCATTCTATGCGCGCAAGAACACCCGGTTGCCGGTCATCGTTGGGGTGGTCGCGAGTCTCGGGTACCTGGTCGTCGCCTTCGCGCTCTTCGACCGGTATCAGATGCGCGGGCTGGTGGCGGCGAACACCGCTCAGTTCGCGCTGCACACGGTTTTGATGCTCTGGTTCGGACGGGGAATCCTCGGACGGGCTGGGTTCGTCACGGTCGGCGCGGTCGTGGTGCGCGCCGGGATTGCCAGTCTGGCGATGGGAGTCGTGGCATGGGGCGCCTGGCAGCTTGCCGATGGGCGGGCGGGCAACGGCGGGGTGGGAGAACTGGTCGAGGTGATCGTTCCAGTCGCCGCCGGTATCGTCACCTACGGTGTCGCCGCACGCTTGCTGGGTCTCGGGGAGCTCGATCGGTTTGTGGAGACGATCGCGCAGCGGTTCAGGCGGGTGTTTGCCTGATCTTGGTACCGACGAATCGCTCACCGATGCGGTGGGCTTCGTCCCAGATATCGCCGAACGTCGCGCCGGATTCGCGGGCGAGCCGGGCGCAGTCGTCGTATTCCGGCATGGCGGAGAGTATGCGATCGTCGACGATCTTGAGCTTGAGCGCAACCTCGCCGAAGCGGGTCGCGACCGTCTCGAATGCCCGGTCCGCTTTCGTGCGGTCGATCGCCATCGATCTGACGCCGAGCGACGTCGAGTTCTCCAGGATGACACGTTCGAGCTCGGATCGCAGGCGCGCCGGGGCCAGCAGGGAAACAACGGTTGCGGGGCGGCTTTTTTTCATGATGACCGGAGCCAGCCAGACCTCGAGGGCGCCCGCCTCGTAGAGGCGTTCGGTCAAGAGCTCGAAGGCCTGCGGGTTCATATCGTCGATGTTCGTTTCGAGCAGAAGCTCGTCCGCGGGGGCGTCTGGCTCGGCCGAATCGGAGAGCAGCAAACGCAGGGCGTTCGGCCAGGGAAGCTGCATCGACCCGAAACCGTAACCAACGGCCGATGGGGTGAACGGATGCTCGACCTGGGTGGCGAGCGCGCCGATGATGGCCGCGCCGGTGGGGGTCAGCAACTCGGCGAGGACGTCATCGGCGGCCGGGCCGGGCGCGGCAATTGGGATGCGGCAGCGGGCGATGATTTCCGTGGTGGCCGGGGCTGGCGCCGGCAGGAGTCCGTGACTCGTTTTCACGAATCCCTGACCGGTGCGCACCGGGAGGGTGAAGGCGCGCTCGATGCCGAGTAGCTCGAAGCCGATCGCCGCGCCGCAAATGTCGACGATCGAATCGACCGCGCCGACCTCGTGGAAATGCACCCGGTCCAGCGGGGTGCGATGGACATGCGCTTCGGCCTCGGCCACGAGCGTGAAGATGGCCAGAGCGCGGGTTTTCATACCGTCTGGTAAGGCGGATGCTTCGATCATGCCGCGGATATCGGCCCAGTCGCGCTGGGGCTGGTCGTCATGCAGCTCGATCCGCACCCGCGTGCCGTGCACGCTGTTTTGCTCTACCGTTTCCGCCTGGATGTTCCATCCGTCGGGCAGGACCATCCGGAGATGCCGGCGGAGCTCGTCGATCGGCAGCCCCAGGTCGACGAGCGCGCCGAGGACCATGTCGCCGCTGGCGCCGGAATAGGGGTCGAAGAGGGCTATGGGCACGGGTCCATCCATTTCGCTGGGGTGCGTATCATTGGGTCGATTGTCTCCCATTCGAGCCCGAGCCGAGGAGTAGCGCCGCGTGACCGCTATAGACGAATCGATCGAAACCAGCTATGGCGGGCATTCGCTTTGGGAACCACTGCGGCGGGTGATGGTGCGGGAACCGGGGATCGCGGCAAGCGATGCTGATTGGTCCGATCTGGCTTATCTGCATCCGGTCGATCATCAGCGGTCGCTCGACGAGCATGCGGCGTTCGTCGAATTGTTGGTGGCGAGCGGAGCCGAGGTGGTCATCGCGCCGCCGGACGAGCCGGGCTACATGGACGCGGTGTTCTGCTATGACCCCTCGCTGATGACCGACGGCGGCGCGGTGCTGTTACGCCCGGGCAAACCGCAACGCGTCGATGAGGTGGCGTTTCATGCGCAGACCTACGCGCAGATCGGGATTCCGGTCCTGGGCGCCATCGAGGCGCCGGGCACGATCGAAGGGGGCGATACCCTCTGGATCGACGATAAGACCCTGGCGGTGGGTCGCGGTTATCGCACCAACGGGGCCGGTATCGAGCAACTGCGCAAGATCGTCGGGTCGCTCGGTGTCGAGGTGGTGTCGTATGACCTGGCGCATTACCACGGGCCGGGCGAGTGTCTGCATCTGATGTCGTTCATCAGTCCGGTGGCCGAGAAGCTGGCGGTGGTCTATCTCCCGCTGATGCCGGTTCAGTTGGTCGAAGATTTGCGGGAACGCGGTTGGGCATTCATCGAGGTTCCGGACGAGGAGTTCGAGACAATGGCCTGTAATGTGCTCGCGCTGGGTCCGCGCATGGCCGTGGCGATGGATGGCAACCCCATCACCCGGGCGCGCATGGAAGCCGCTGGTTGCACGGTGCAGGTCTATCCGGGTGGGGAGATTTCATATAACCGCGCGGGTGGGCCTACCTGCCTGAGCCGGCCACTCTGGCGCAAGGCTTGACGCCCGGCCATCTCTGCGCGTACCGTCCACCAATCTCGCGAACGGCGAACAGAGCACGACGCAGGTGAAAACCGGAAGCGCCCGGTTTTGCGATAGTCGGAAAAGGAGTGACCCTCGATGCAGAGCGACCACACCATCGATCCCTTCCGAACCGTGTCCGTCGACGAGCTGACGCAGCTCGACCCCGCCGAAGTCTGGAGCCAGTATCGGTCCGGCCGGATTTCACGCCGCGATCTGACGAAGTTCTTCGGCGCCATCGGCCTGGCGGCGATGGGTTCGAAGCTCCTGGGTGGACAGGCACTGGCGGCTACCGAACTCAATGCCATCGTCTGGGAGGGCTATACCGCCGAGGCTTTCGCCAAGAAATGGGAAGACGCCAACGACGCCAAGATCAATTCCACCTTCATGGCGTCATCGGATGACGCGTTCGCGCAGCTGCAAGCCGGAGGCGGCAGCAATTTCGATCTCGTCACCGCTTCGAACGATCTTACCCAGCGGTTGGTGGACGCCAAGCTGGTGCAGGAGATCGACACGTCCAAGCTGAGCAATTTCCCAGATCTGGTGGAGCAGTTTCAGAAACCGCCGTATATCTATTTCGACGACAAGCTCTACGGCGCGAATTTCGCCTGGGGCCCGACGGTGCTGCTCTACAACACTGAAACGATCACGACCGCGCCGACCTCATGGAATGCGCTGCTGGACGAGCAGTATTCGGGACGGATCGCCACCTGGAATGCGCCGATCCAGATCGCGCAATATGCGCTGCTGCTCGATCCGCGGCCGGACGATATCTATGTGCTCGACGACGATCAGCTGGCCGGGGTGAAGGACCTCCTGGTGAAGCAGCGTCCATTGATCCGCGCCTACTGGAATTTCGGTGGCGAGCTGGCCGAGCTCTATGTGAACGGCGAGATCGATATCTCGGACGCCTGGCCGTATGCCACCCTGCAAGCGCAGGAGGGGGGCGCCACGGTCGCCGAGGTCTGGCCCGAGGAAGGCGTCACCGGATGGTCCGATTCGTGGATGATCACCAGCGGCGCGCAGAATGTCGATCTTTGCTATTCGTGGATCGATTTCATGCTCGGTCCCGACGGGCAGATGGGTGTGCTCGAGGGCAACAAATACGCAATCACCAATCAAAAGGTGATCGACAGCTTGCCGGAGGATCTGCGCGCCAGTCTGTATATGGACAACATCGCCGAGTGGTACGACAAGATCCTCATGTGGAAGAACGTACCCAATATGGACAAGTGGCTGCAGGTCTGGCAGGAAGCCACCGCTTCCTGATCGGAGCCGAGCCGCTCGTGGCAACGGAGGACGCAGGGCGTCCTCCGTTCGCCTGTTCCGCTTGATCTTCGCGGGATCGCATGGCCACCACTGTCGCGGAATCGAAACTCACCGACCAACCGCAGCCGGGTCAAATGCTGCGGGGGATCGCGCTGCTGGCGCCGCCGGTCGTCTGGATGCTGGTGTTTTATTTGATCCCGCTGGTCATTTTGCTGGTCTATGCCTTCTGGTCGGTCGACTATCTGACGGTGGTGCGGGAGCTCACGCTCGAGAATTTCAAGACGATCGTCACAAACGATCTCTATCCCAGAGTGATATTGCGCACCATCGCGATCGCGGCCATCGTCACCTCGATCGATATCGCGCTGGCTTTTCCGATTGCGTATTTTTTGGCGCGCAAAGTCACGAAGCATCGCGAATTGCTGCTGATGCTGGTGATCTTTCCGTTGTGGAGCTCGTATCTGGTGCGCGCCTTCGCCTGGCGCACCATCCTTGGCACCAACGGGATCCTGAACTCGTTTCTGCAGTGGGCGCACATCACCGATCAGCCGCTGACCTTCCTTCTCTTCTCGAAAGAGGCGATGGTCTTGACGTTCTCGCAGGTCTGGTTGCCATTCATGATCCTGCCGCTGTATACGGTGCTCGACCAGCTGCCCAAATCGTTGCTGGAGGCGGCTGCCGATCTGGGGGGTAATGGCTGGCAGACGTTTCGGCGCGTCGTCTTGCCGCTGGCATTGCCCGGCGTGGTGGCCGGCAGTCTCAGTGTGTTCAGTCTGACGATGGGCGACTACATCACGCCGACGCTGATCGGCGGACCCGGCGATCAGCTGATCGGCAAGATCATTGCCGACAACTTCGGCACCGCCAATAACTGGCCGTTGGGGGCAGCGCTGGTTTTTCCCTTGTTGCTCGTGATCTTCACCATGCTGGTCGTCGCGAATCGCTTCGGGGCGTTGGGGCGTAGCTCGGTATGAGCACCCCGACCGCGATTGCCAAACCGCCGCGCGACTGGAGCGCATGGGCGCTCGGATTCGCGTCGTTGTTGATCTATGCGTTTCTCTACCTGCCGATCATCGTGGTGGTGCTCTATTCCTTTAGCGCCACCAAGGTCAATGCGTGGCCGATTCAGGGCTATACCCTCGATTGGTATCGCGAGCTGCGCGGCGACACCGAGATTCGCAATGCCATCGGGCTTTCCGTGCGGCTCGGCTTGGTCGCGGCGCTCTCATCGCTGGTGCTCGGGACTCTCGGTGCGCTGGCGCTGGACCGTTATCGTTTTCCGTTCAAGCCGGGGATCCGTTTTCTGATCGTGCTGCCGATTACGCTGCCGGGGATCGTGACCGGCATCGCGCTGCTGGCCTTCTTTTCCCTGACCGACCGGCCGCTGGCGCAATGGACGATCCAACTCTTCGGCTTGTCGTTTCCCATCCCATTGATCGTGGCGCATATCACGTTTTCGATCACGCTCGTGCTCAGCACGGTTGCGGCCCGACTCTTTCAGCTTCCGTCATCGCTGGGCGAAGCGTCGGCCGATCTCGGCGCCACCCCCTGGCGCACCTTCCGCAGGGTCACTTTGCCATTGATCTTTCCGGCCATGCTCTCCGGTGCGATCCTGGCCTTTACCCTGTCGTTCGATGAGGTGGTCGTCTCGCTCTTTCTCAAGGGGCGCGACAATACCCTGCCATTGCTGATCTGGGGACGGCTCCGCCTGGGACTCTCTCCCGAGATCAACGCCGCCGCGACTGTCATCACCGCGGTGTCGCTGGTGGGCATCGTGACATCGACGGTGTTGCTGGGGCGTACTTTCAGATCGGGAGGACCGGGCAATGAGTGAACCCGTCAGCGGCGAGTCCGGAGCCCCGGTCGGACCCGGACCGCCAAGCGTCGAGCTCACCAGTGTCTACAAAGACTACGGAACGACCCGTGCCGTCGACGGTGTTTCGTTGCAGGTGCAGCAGGGTGAGTTCCTGACCCTGCTCGGTCCCTCCGGTTGCGGGAAGACCACCACGCTGCGCATGATCGGCGGATTCGAATTTCCGACCGCCGGCTCGGTGGCGATCAATGGCGAGATCATGGGCAATCGCCCGCCGTACCGCCGGCCGGTCAATACCGTCTTCCAGAACTACGCGCTCTTTCCGCATATGACCGTCGGCCAGAATGTTGGCTATGGTTTGGAGATGGCCGGCGTTCCCAAGACCGAACGGCAACGGAGGGTCGGCGAAGCGCTCGAGCTCGTGCGGTTACCGCAAGTCGAGCATCGCAAACCCGCGCAGCTCTCTGGCGGTCAGCAGCAGCGTATCGCGCTGGCCCGGGCGCTCATCAATCGTCCCCAGGTCCTGCTGCTGGACGAGCCGCTGGGCGCACTCGATCTCAAACTCCGCAAAGCGATGCAGCTCGAGCTCAAGGGTCTCAACCGCGAGGTCGGGATCACGTTCGTGTATGTCACACACGATCAGGATGAAGCGCTCACCATGTCCGACCGGATTGCGGTCATGAATGCCGGCAAGATTCTGCAGCTGGGAGACCCGCGCGAGATCTACGAGCATCCGCGCTCGCGCTTCGTCGCGGACTTCATTGGCGAAACCAACATGCTCTCCGGGGCGCTGGAGCGCATCGAGGGGGAAATCGCCACTATCGCTATTTCCGGGGTGGGCGAAATCCGCGTGCCCGCGGGACGAGATCGCACATCCGCGATATCCGGGGAGCTTGCCGACGTCATCATTCGGCCCGAGCGGATGACGCTGCATCACCTGGCCGATCTTCTCGAGGAGCGCGACGGCGAGAACCGGCTCGACGGCGCGATCGCCGATGCTATCTATCTCGGGACCCATACCCAATATTTGGTTCGCTTTGCGGACGGACAAACGGCGACTGTTCACGTACAGAACAGTGGCGGCCGGGAAGATGATTTTATGGTCGGCGATCCGGCTTCGGTCGGCTTTCCGATCGAAAGTGCCGCCTTGCTCGACGAACGATGAAAGAAATTCAACAATCGCTTCAGCGCCGCGAATGAGCAGTTTTCGATCCAAAACGCGCGAGATTTCGTGCGAGAGCGCTCCCAACGGCTTCCTTGACAAGCTTTGAATTCAAAGTACAATCGGTCAGCTTCTAAAAAATTCACATTCTTTTCTAGCCGGTCCACGACGATTGTGGGCATGGGAGTACAAGTAATGGACAGCTCTGCACGATACCGATCGGTCGATTGCCTCACCATCATCGAACAGCGCCTGCCGGCGCTCCATGGCGCATCGCGCCGGGTAGCGGAGGCGATCGTTCGCGATCCGTGGTCGATCCTCGGGATGACGATTTACGACGTCGCCGCGGCCGCGGGGGTCTCGCTTCCGTCGGTGACCCGCTTTTGCCGGGCCGTCGGGTACACCGGGTTCCGGGAGCTGGTTCAGGGTATTGCGCAGTCGCTGGGACGGCTCGAAGCGAAGGATCTCGAAACGATCGAGCGCGCGGCCGGCTCGGTGAGCCCCATTCCCGATGTGGTGAACGCGGTGGTGCGCCAGCAGATCGAAGCATTGCAAATCACGGCGCGCACCATCGATCTCGATTCGATCACCCAAGCTACCCAGGTCATCGCCAACGCTCAGCGGGTCTACGTGCTCGGGCACGGCGCGGCCTATGTGCCGGCCATGGGCATGGCCGTCAAGCTCAATTGGGCCGGCGTCTCTGCCGTGGCGACCACGCTCGATATGTTTACGAACCAGGTGGTGGCTCTTGGAACGAACGATGTGGTCGTCGGGCTTTCCCATCAAGGGCGCACCCGCGACACGATCGATATGCTCGCCCTTGCGCGGGAGCTCGGTGCGACCACGATCGGTATCTCGACGGTGCCGCAATCGCCACTGGCCGCGGTTAGCGATATCTCCATTGCCGTCCTGACGCCCGAAGCCGCGCGCGCCGGCACCTTCGTGATCGCCTTCGATACGCTGATGGTGATCGCCGATGTCATCGCGGCTCTGGTTTCGGATGCCAAATGGGCCGGGAGTCCGCCGCACCGCGGCGAGGTAGTCGAGTGGATCGAAACCAAGCTGCGTGTTGGTCCGCTTCCGCGCGAAAAAGCGACCTCCCACCGGCACGATCGCGCCGAAGCCGCGGAGGCCGAGCTCGTTGCCGGATAACGCCTCTCAGACAGTTCCCTCCGCTGAGATCGTTGCGTTGCTCGACGAACTCGGACAGCGCGATGACGCAGTGGTCCAGCTTACGATCGACCTGATCGCGGCGCGAAGCCCGAATCCCCCGGGTGACGAAACCGCACCGGCGACATCGATCGTGGAAACATGCCGGCGTCTTGGACTGCCGGAGCCGGTGGTCGTGGGAGCCGAACCGCATCGGCCGAATGTCATCCTCACGATCGATTCGGGTCGCCCCGGGGCGAATCTCGGGTTCTGCGGGCATACCGACACCAAACCGGTCGGCGATGCCGCGCCCCTCTGGCGCACCGACCCCTTCGCCGGCACGATCGAGGGGGACCGGCTCTACGGTCTCGGCTCGACCGATATGAAGGGGGCGCTCGCCGCGATGCTCTACGCGGCCGAGTGGCTGCAACGGCATCCGGATCGCTGGACCGGAAAGGTCAGCTATCTATTCAGTGCCGACGAGGAATATGGCAGCAGATACGGCGCCTATTTTCTCGCCCGGGAAGGCTATGTCAATGCGCTCGACGCCATCATCCTCGGCGAGCCGTCTGGCATTCGCGAGGATTGGGATGCGATCCGCACCGTTTCCCGAGGCGCCTCATGCTTCGAGGTGGTCGTCAATGGCACCCAGATGCACTCGTCGCTCTCCGATACGCTCGGCGCGGTGAATGCCGTCGAGGCGATGGCCCGGTTGATGGTCCGCTTTCGGGAGGAGCTGACGTTGCGATATCCCGAGCATCCGCTTTGTCCGACCGGGCCAACCATCAATATCGGCGTACGCACTACCGGTGGCGTCGGGTACGGGGTCGTACCGGGGCAGGCGGTCTTCTTTTCGGATATCCGGGTCACGCCGGGGATGGACCGGGAGATCTTTCGGGAGGACCTCCAGGCTGCGCTCGACCGCAGCTCGGTCGTGCTGAACGGAGCCACAGCCGAGATCGTGTGGCGTGACGGGATGGGCTGGGCGCCGGCGAGCGAGATCGATCCGGCGCATCCGGCTGTGGTGGCTTCGCGCACCGCCGCCAGCGCCGTGCTGGGGCATGAGGTCCCGATCGCGGCCTTCACCGGCGGCACCGATGCGATCGCGTTTCAGGGGTTGGCCGGCATTCCGACGCTGGCGGCGTTGGGGCCCGGTCTTTTGCCGCTGGCGCATGGGCCGAACGAATGGGTGAGTGTTAGCAGCTTACGCGCGGCTATGCGGATCTATGCGTTGACCGTAGTGGAATATTCGCGGCTGGTGTCGTTGCCGGCCTGATCGTCGTTCGTCTTGGAGTGGCGCGCGGAGAACGAGAGGTTCTTCGACTCCGCTCAGAACGACGGAGGGGTTGGCGAGGGCGCATGGGAGTCGAACCCACCGGCGCCGGGATCACCGCCGCCCACACAGTTTTGAAGACTGGGAGAACCACCGGGTTCCATCCGCCCCCATGCCGCGGTGTAGGATATGCGCTATGGCGCGCCCGGTCGATAGCTCGGCCGGTTGCGTGACTCCGACCAGATGTTTTCCACCATGAGTCAAGAACGATATGAATCGATTGCAGCGTAACGGGGGATTCCCCTTCTATTACTGGTTCTTCGCCGGGCTTTTCGTCGGCATCCTCACCGGGTGGTTCTTCCACGGCACCATCAACTTTATTTTCCGTTTGGTGCTGCTCGTGGGCGTCATCGCCGTCATCGGGTTGATCATCTATCTCTGGCAACGGGGACCGCGCTCGGACTCGACGGGCACTGGCGCGAGCGACATTCCGGAAGGCACCTGGAGAAACATCGACCCCTCGGGCCGGAAGTAGAGGCCGGGCGCTGACTTCCTGGATCGCGCTCATTGGCGTTCTGTTCGGTGTGGGCGTGCTGCTCGGCTTTATCGGGGCCGGTGGCGGGGGCGTTCTCATCGGCATCCTGAGCGGGATCTTTGGGCTGGAAATCGACAAAGCCATCGGCACCGCGCTGGCGGCGATGTGCGTCGTGACGATCTTCGGGGCCGTCTCGCATTATCGCGAAGGGCATGTGGCGCCCAGAATCGGTCTGATCGTCGGTCTCACCGGTGTCGCCGGGGCGGTGATCGGAGCGGAGCTCGGACAGCAGGTGCCCGACCGCGTGCTGGAATGGGGCGCGGGGCTCACGCTCTGGTTTCTGGCTGTTCTGGTGTGGCTGCGAACCGGCATGGTGGCCCGCTCGACCGCCGCCGAAACCTATCGCGAGCCGTTGGGACGTGGCGACGAGGTCATTCGCGGCATGGTCCTTGGCGGAACCGGCGGCATCGGGGCCGGATTTCTGGGCGTTGGGATGGCGCCGTATTTGCAGCTCGGGTTTCTGACCGGTTTGCGGCTTTCGCTGGTGCAAACCATCGGCACGACGATGCTCACGCTGGTGTTCATCAGCGGTTCCGCCGCCACGGTGCTGGCCCGGCATGGCGATATTTCCCCCAGGCATCTCATCGCCGCGGTCTTCGGGCTTTCGGCCGGATCCTATCTCGGCGCGAAGTTCACTTCCCGGGCGCCGTTTCGGGTGCTGCGTGCAACCGTGGTTGCGGTGCCGATCGTGGCGGGCGCGATGGTGCTGTTTCTTTGAGGACGATTGTCCGTGGACAAATTTGAAACGTGGCCGGCCGTTGTGGCGAACCCATGCGTCGCTGACAGGTCTCGGTGCCGACGGTAGCAATGGCAAGGGGTTTCCCAGATGGCGGTTCGCCTGGGCCAAAACGGGTGGCCACAGGGAGCCGCTCCTACCAAATGGGGCGAACCGGAGACGAAGTAGCGCGGGAGAAGTCCCACCAAAGGGGCTGGTCTTCTCGAAACGAAGCGTTGTCCTTGCACTGCCGATTACCCATTCCAGCCCCCCGTTCCTGGCTCGCGGGTACAATCGGCGTATGCGCCATGCCATCGCAGAGCGGCGCAATTCGATCACTCGATCTGGAGTTCTGATCTATGTCCGTTACATTTACCAAGGACGATGT
>DASTFJ010000130.1:0-3008 GCA_035708745.1 Thermomicrobiales bacterium
CGGGGTCGACGCCATGAAGGCGTACTATGCGCTCCTGCCCGACTATGCCGCCGGCGCGGCGCGGCTGGCAGTCGAAAAACTGCAACCGGCGCGCGTCGGCGTGAACCGCGGGGAAAGCACGGTGGCGGTCAATCGCCGCGAAACCGCGCCGGACGGTCGCACCGTCACCGGCACCAATCCGGGTGGGCCGATCGACCCGGAAGTCTTCGTGATGCGCATCGACGCGCTGGACGGCTCGCCGATCGTGGCGGCGGTCGGGTATACGATGCACCCGACCACACTCGGACCCAGCAACAAAAAGCTCTCCGCCGACTGGCCGGGCTATCTCAAGCGAACGGTCGAGCAGGTGACCGGCGCGCCCACCATGTTCGCCCAGGGCGCCACCGGCGATATCGGTCCCGGTCCCGATGGTTTTACCGACGATATCAATGTCATCCGGCGGTTGGGCAGCAGTGTCGGCGCAGCCGCCGTCATTGCCTACAACGAGATCCAGCTCCCCAAGCGGAACTACAAGCACGAGAAGGTGTGGGAGTCGGGCGCGCCGCTCGGCAAATGGACCTACGATCCGGAAGAGGGTCCTGCTCCGATCGTGCGCGGCTCGACCACCACGGTGAATCTGCCGTTGATCGAGCTGATGCCATTCGACATGGCCGAAGAGCGGCTGACCCAGGCGCAGGAAGCGCTCGATTCGCTCAAGGCGGAAGGCGCCGATCCGAAGGAGATCGAGGCGGCGACCTTCGTAGTGAAGCGCGCCAATATGGCCTTCCGGCATGTGCAAGCCTTCGATGGCAAATCGGAAACCCCGGTCGAGATCAACATTCTGCAGATCGGCCCGGCGGTTTTCATTGGCACCGAGGGCGAGCCATTCCAGGACATCGGCAAAGAAATCAAGCAGCGCTCGCCCTTCCCCTTCACCTGGTTCGGCGGCTATGTCGGCGGCTGGGCTGGCTATATCCCCATGCCGGCGGACTATCCGGCCAAGGGGTACGAGGTCGACACCTCTCCGTTTACGCCAGAAGCCGCCGGCATTCTGACCGAGGCAGCCGTAAAGCTGCTGGTCGAGCTGGCAGCGTCGGAGAAATAGCCGGACAGCATAATTGCCAACACAGTACAGGAGCGGCCGATCGGCCGCTCCTGTACGTTAGGGAATCGTGACTTGGGTTACCGGCGTAACGCGAGGATGATCTGGTGAGACTCGCCGCCGGAACGATCGATCGTGTTTTGCCGGATACTGAACCCCGCGGCTTCGACCAACTGCGTATTGCGCTCTGCCCCGTAGTGACTCCAGAGCATCCGCTCGCCATGAAAATCCTCTTCACCTTCCCAGTCGGAGGCTCCCATCGAGATGAGGAGCGCTCCTCCCGCCGGCAGAAATGAGGCGAGGCGTTTCAGTAGCTCCAGATGGTGCTCCCGGGGCGTGTGGAAAATCGCATAGAACGAGACGATGCCATCGACGTCGAATTGGCCGTCGCGCAGGTCGATCATATTTCCGACCTCGAACGACGCGTCTGGCACATTTTCCCTGGCGAGGTCGATCATGCGCGGTGAGAGATCGAAGCCGTGTACCGCGAACCCTCGGCTGACCAAGTCGGCTGCAATCGGAATACCACCGCCGCAACCGAGATCGAGCACGTTCCCTTCGGCCGGGAGATAGGCTGCGAACTGGCCCAGATACGGCAGGCTCGCGAACTGGTCACGCTGGCCGACATAGGTGACCGCGATTCGGTCGTAGGTCGCCCGGATTGTGTCGACCTCCCATCCGCAACCATCTCTCGAAAACGCCATCCAACTCCTCTTGACGCAGAAAGAACAGATGTGCTACTCTCGTATGCAAGCGGCACGTTCGGCACGAGCGCATGACCTGGGCAGCCACGGATCGTGCTCGGGCTGGTTACCCGTCACCCACACTCGGTGCTGGAACCCGGCTCTGCCGTCTCTTCTAGACAGGCGGAGCGTCTCGGTCGATCCCACCGTTTTTTTCTCTCTTGGGTTATTCGCTCCCTTGTCATTCCTCCCCTAGTGTCATTCTGAGCGAAGCGAAGAATCTCTCCTCATCCCCGCACGAATGGTGCCCAGCGTCGATCATTTCGCCAAAACGTGTCCAACCACGAAATGCCCGGGGGCCACGTCGTTAACGGCCTGCGGCCTCCCGGGCGCAGCGCACGGCACAGAGGCACGTGCGCTACGACGGGGATGGTGTGCCAGAGGCGGACGTGTGGGCAAGCAGAGGTCCCTCCTCACCGCGGCGACTGCCGCCAGACGACCAGCCTGCCGTCGATCGCCCCAGGCGCAATCACCGAATGGTCTGTCGCACCTCGCCACAGCGATCCACGAATCAGGTACTCTTGCGCAGTCATCTCCGCAAGGCGGCGCGGTGCAGTGCAAATCGTTGTTTCGGGCACCATCACGCCCGATCGGCCGGCGGAGGGCCGGGGTCGTTGAAGTCGTTCCAGCAAGCCGCATCGCCAGATCGGTCCGCTCGTCCAATCCATCCTCGCGCACACAGGACTCCCTGGCTCCGCCTCGGGGTGATCGCGCTGCTGTTGCTGCCCATTTTGGCGGCCTGCGGATTCGGTTCCGGCGATTCGAACGGCGGCCAGATTTCCTGGACCCAGGGCACCCGCCCACCCGACGGCATCGCGCCCCCGGTTTCGACCGAGGCAGCCCAACCGACCGTCGCCACCACGGTGATGGCCGAGCCCACCCAGCCGGCCACGACCCCGCTGCCGACCATGCCCGCGGCCACTACCGACCCGACAGTGGCCGCCACCACCGCCGCGACCTCGACTTCGGCCGCAGGCGAGCCGGCCAAACCTGCCGTGACCGGCCAGATTCTTTCGCCGGAACAGCTACAGGAATTCCAACCCAATGAGCTCGGCTATGTGCCGGTCATCATGTATCACAACATCGTCCAGCAGTACACCGGCGAAGAGGCAGGCGACGTCCTGTTCCGCACGGAAGAGGAGCTCCGCGGCGATCTGCAATGGCTGTATGACCACGATTTCTAC
>DASTFJ010000131.1:0-8415 GCA_035708745.1 Thermomicrobiales bacterium
ACGCTGAGCATGAGAAACAGCGATTCGGTATAGACCGCCGTGAAAAAGAGCGAGGTGGGAAAGATCGCGATCGCCCAGATGGTGCGCCGGGCGATCGGCGTATCGAAATCGATCCGCACCAACTGATAGACCAGCACCATCGCCACGAAGAAGCAAACATTGGCGATCAGATAGCCGGAGACATCCTCGCCCAGTCCGGTGATGCGACTGAGACCGCGCATCGACATGGGATAGAGCGGCCAGAAGGCGTCGTTCCAGACGTGATTGGTGGGATAGCCCTCGATCGCGATGAGACGGTACCAAAGACCATCCCACATGCGCATAGGCTCCACGAGGTGATGCCATATCCCGCTCGGAACCGGTGGCACCGGGAATTGCGATCCATAGGGTTGCGAGGTCGGGGAGTTGTCCGTGCCGTAGATGTTCGCGAGGGTGGCGGCAATCTGCACGATCAGGAAATGCACCAGCGCTACGATCAGCGGATAGCGAATTTCCCAGCGCGGCAACACCACGCTGGAGCTGCGGCGGCGCGGCGGAGGCACGGTCTGCGTTTGGATCGGGATCGTGTCGTCGCTATGCGCGGCAACCGTTCGGCGTGGTGAGCTGCTAGCCATGCGGCTAAGCATAGGGGTCGGCGCTGCGGACGTGCGAATGCGATCTCGCCGGGCGGGATAGAATTGCGCCAAGTTCCAACGTTCTCATCGTGCAGCGCTCCCTGGACGAATTTCTGCACACTGCCGGAATACCCATCCGGCCCTATTGGGAACGGACGAACCGTCGAGTGGGTTTCAGGGAATCGAGCAGCCGGAGGAGAGCCAGATGAGTGCCAGCAACGAGGTCAGGATCGGAGACAAGGTCATCTCGAAGGATGGGCATGGCATGGGCGAGGTGAAGCATCTCGTCATCGACCCGGCCAAGCGTGAGCTCGCGGCCTTTATCGTCGACAAGGGGATCTTCGATCGCGGCCGCGTGTGCGACCTCGGCTATGTCGAGAATGTCGATGGCGACCAGGTCGTGCTCAGGCTGACGCAGGAGGAAGCCAAAAATCTGCCGGAGTGGGTCCAGCAGGAATTCATTCAGTTCAACGAGCAAGTCGGTCTGGCAGGGCACGAGCGCACCTTCGACAACGCGGGAGGCGCCGGTGTCTGGTACCACATGGGGCCGACCGGTTCCGGCACGCCCAGCACCGGGGCCAGCTCGTTTTTCCAGCCGGCCATCGTCGGCGATGTCACCACCGCGATCGTTTCACCCATCGATGAATCGGACATCGTCATCGGAAATGGCACGGACGTGTTTTCGATCGACGGGTATAAGCTCGGACGCGTGGATGAGCTCACCTTCGACGATGAAGGGAAGATCAGCGGGTTCACCTTCGAGCAGGGACACATCTTCAGTCGCAAGGATGTCCCCGTCGCGATCGACGACATCGACGGCGTGACGAGCGACTATGTCCGGCTCAAGCTGACGAAAGCGGCGCTCGAAGCCAAGTAGCCCGGCCTTGGTCAAGGGTCAAGTCACGAAACTCTGGACACTTGACCTGGACTCTTGACCTCTTCATTTCCACCGCAGAAAGACCACCACCATGTCCGCCATCCGCGATCTCGAACGTCTCGCCTGGGAGCACAGCATCTTCCCGCTGATCCGGATCGAGGATTTGAAGCAGCGCGGGCCGATGATCTTCGTCGAGGGCGAAGGGATCGGTCTGGCGGACCTCGATGGCAACACCTATCTCGATATGATGGGCAGCCATACCCGGGCGAATTCGTTGGGATATGGCAATGAGGAAATCGCCCGCGCGGTTTACGAGCAGATGCGCACCCTGCACTATGTGGGGACGGTCGCGAATCTGGCCGAGCCGACCATCCGACTCTCGGAAAGGATCGCCTCGTTGGCGCCCGGCCGCCTTTCTCGCGTGACCTATGTCAGTGGCGGGTCTGAAGCGGTCGAAACCGCGATCAAGCTCGCCAAGCAGTACCACATCGCCGCCGGTCGCAAACCGCGCGCCCACAAGATCATCTCCCGCTGGAATGCCTATCACGGCGCCACCATGGGGGCGCTGGCGGCGACCGACTGGCTTGGCACCCGGCACATCTCGGAACCGGGTGTGCCCGGGTACTCGCATATTCCCGGTCCGGCGCATTACCGCAACCCCTTCGGGATGTCCGATGACGACTTCGCCGATTTCTGCGCGACCTATCTGGAACAGCAGATCCTGCACGAAGGTCCGGACTATGTCGCCGCCTTTATTGGCGAGCCGATCATGCAGGCGCACGGGGTGCAGATGCCGCCCGCACGCTACTGGCAGCGGGTGCGCAAGATTTGCGACCGGTACGATGTGCTTTTGATCGCCGACGAGGTGATCACCGGATTCGGGCGCACCGGGAAGTGGTTCGCCTCTGAGCATTTCGGACTCGAGCCGGACATCATGACCATGGCCAAGGCCCTCACCGCCGGCTACATGCCGATGGGCGCAGTCATTACTCGACCCGAGATCGCCGATGCGCTGCCGATCTTCCGGCATGTGCACACCTTCAGCGGTCACGCGTCCGCGGCGGCGGCGGCGAACAAGGTGATCGAGATCAAGGAACGCGACGGCTTGGTCGAAAAAGCCGCCCGCGACGGCGAATGGTTCCAAGGTTTGCTGAAAGAAACCCTGCTCGATAAGCCGATCGTCGGCGATGTGCGGGGGATCGGTATGTGGCACGCGGTCGATTTCACCAGCGACAAGGCGACCAAAGCCTCGTTCGCCGACGACACCGTGCCGGCCATCGTGCGCCGCATGCAGGAAAAAGGCGTCCTCGCCTGCGCGATCGGACCGTCTGCATTCGAGATGGCCCCACCGCTGATCGTCACCCGCGAGCAGCTTGCGCACGCGGTCGAGGTCGCCGCCGAGGCGATCGACGAGATCACGGCAGAGCGCGGTTTGGGCTGAACTCCAGAGCCGGGTTTGGCCTCCGAAAACAACCATTAGTTACCACCAAGAACCCAACTATTGCGTTCGAACCTGTACCATGGGACGCGGTCCAAGATACTTGGACCGGGATTCTCGTCGATTTTTCCCCTGAACTCCGGCCCAAGAATTGAACTCATCGGCGCCGACCTCGTGTCGGCATTTGGCGTTAGTCGGTCAACGACCGGAGGGCTGTCATGGCATACACAACACACAACACGACGAGAACGGAGCAGGCGATCGACTTCGCACCGCTCATGATGTCGATGCGTGGACGGGTCATTTTGCCAGCCGACCCCGACTTCGACGAAGCCCGCAAAATCTACAACGGCATGATCGACCGGCATCCGGCGGCAATCGCCATGTGCGAGGATGCGGCCGATGTCATCGCGGCGGTCAATTTCGCCCGCGATGCCGGCGTGCTCGTCTCTGTGCGCAGCGGCGGGCACAGTGCCCCCGGACTTTGCCTCTGCGATGGCGGCCTCGTCATCGATGTGTCGCATCTCGATGGCATACGGGTCGATCCTGATGCTCGCACGGTCCGGGTCGGGCCTGGGTGCACGCTCGGTGACATGGATCACGCGACCCATGTCTTTGGGCTGGCCACGCCGAGCGGTATTTTTTCGTCCACCGGCGTCGGAGGGATCTCCCTCGGTGGCGGCACGGGGTATCTCACCCGCACATTTGGGCTGGCGATCGACAATCTACTCGAAGCCGACGTGGTGCTGGCCAACGGGGCGTTCGTCACCTGCAGCAAGGATCGCAATCAGGATCTTTTCTGGGCAATCCGCGGCGGCGGCGGCAACTTTGGCATCGTCACCTCATTTGTCTTCCGGCTCCATCCGGTCGATATGGTCTATGGCGGCCCCATGATCTGGCCAATGGAGGATTCGACGCAGATCCTGCGCTGGTTCAAAAACTTCATCGCCGAGGCGCCGGATGAGGTGAGCGGATTCCTTGCCTACATGACGATCCCGCCGGCGGAGCCATTCCCGCCAGAGATGTTTGGCAGACGTGCCGTGGCGATTATCTGGTGCTCGATATTGCAGGGCGAGGACGCTGCAGGAGTCTTTGCAGAAATCCGGAATGTGCTTCCCACGCCGGTCGTCGACTGGGCCCAACCGATGCCGTACCCGGCCCTCCAGTCGATGTTCGATCCGATGATGCCTCCCGGTTTGCAGTGGTACTGGAAGACCGAGCTCTTCGAAGACCTGCCGGACGACGCGATCGCCAAGGAAACTGAGTTCGGCAATGCCATGCCGATCGGGCTGACCAGCATGCACCTCTATCCGATCAACGGCGCGGCGAGCCGTGTACCGAGCGACGCGACGGCCTGGCCGTTCCGCAACGCCACCTGGAATGAGGTGATGGTCGGGGTGACGGACAATCCCAACGAGGTCGAAACGGTCAAGCGCTGGGCGCGAGATTTCTGGGACGGGATGCATCCCTATTCGACCGGCGGCTCCTATGTGAACATGATGATGCAGGAGGGCGACGAAAAGGTGCGCGCTTCGTATGGGAAGAACTACGAGCGCCTGGCTCAGATCAAGCGAACGTACGATCCGGATAACTTCTTCCGGATGAATCAAAACATCAAGCCGGCTTAGCAAACCGCGGCCAGCGATCCAGGGTCCTATGTGGAGCTCATCGCCTCGCGCTGGACCCTGGGCCCTGGAACGCTAGTAATCCTCGATCGCTCCGGTAACCGAAACCTGTTCGAGCTGGCTGACGCCGTCGGAGGTTTCGGCGACACGCCAGACTTCGTCGAACATCGCGCCGGCGCGCACGTCATCGACGTGGGAGATGACGAAAAGCTGCTGGAAGGCGTTGTTCTCTTCCATCAGGCGTTGCAGCATCTCCATGAGGTTGCGGCGGCGGTCGATATCGAGCGAGCCGAAGACCTCGTCCAGCACCATGAACTGAATCGGGGTGGCGGCCTGGCCGCCGATGACCTGTGAGAGGGCCAGGCGCGCGCAAAGGGCCATGACATCGCGCTCGCCACCGGAATACTGGCTGAGGGGGAAACGGTCGTCCTCGCCGTCGTAGACTTCGATGCCGTAGTCCTCGGTGAACTCCATGCGGTCGTATTTCCCGTCGGTCACGGTCGAAAGGAGCTCGCTGGCGATCTCGCTCAATTGCGGGGTCACCACCAGGGCCACGAACTTTTCGAACCGCGCGAATTCGGTGTAGACCCGGCTGAGCTCGGCATGCGCAAGCTGGGCCGCAATGGATTCCTGGTTCAACGCCTGCAAGCGCGCTTCGTGCGCATCGAGATCGTTGCGGGCGCGCTTTGCATCGGCCAGGCTCGTCTCCGCCGCGTGGGCGGCTTCGGTCGCGGCCCGCTCGCGGTCGAGCGCTTCGGCGGCGGCACGGTTGGCATCCGTGAGCTCCGCCGGTTGGAAGGCGAGCTCGGTGACGGCCGTATCGAGCTGTTGCCGCTCCGTCGCCAGCTGGGCGAGACGCGCAGTCGATTGGGCCAGGGTCGTTTCCCGATCCGGTCGTTGCGCGACTTGCTTGCGCAGCTCTTCGATGCGGGCAACAGCGTCACGCGCGATCGCCCAGGCAGCATAGTCGCGATTGTGCGCTTCCAGGTCGTAGGCGATCGGCCCGAGGGCTTGCCGCTGGTCTGCGATCGCTTCCTGTTGCTGAATGGAGGCGATCAACCGCTCACGGCTCATCTCCAGGCGAGGGCGCCGGTCGCACTCGGCTACCGCCTTTCGCAACGCCTCATCGAGCCGCTCGATTTCTTCATGATCGGGTATGTCGCGTCGCTGGGATTCCCGCAGACGCACGTCGATCTCCAGCTCGATGGTTGCAAGCTCGTGTGCCTGGGTCCCGATCATTCCCCGGCCGGTTTCCAGCCGACCCAGGAGATTCTGGTGCCGCTCGGCATCAGCGGCGAGCTGATTCCCGATGGCGACGAGCTCGGCAGCTTCACGGTTCTTCTGCTCGGCGATATTGCGTTCGGCTCGCACCTCTCCGTCCAGCAGTTTCACCTGCTCGGAAAGTGCGCTCAGCGTAGCCACGGCTTCCCCGGGCTGAAACGGCCGAGCACAGGTGGGGCAGAGCTCGCCGAATTCACTCCCCCGCAGACTTTGCTCCAAGGCTCGTAATTGCTTGGCGCGCAGCTCGGTCTGGGCAGCCACGCCGATCGCGGCGGCAGCACTCTGCTGTAGGACCGTTCGCTCGCTCTGTGTGGCCGCCAATCGGCCGGCCGGTACCCCTAGGCTCGTCAGCTCATCGACCTGACGGGCCAAGTCGGCGGCGAGCGTTTCCATGTTCTCGAGCTTGGCCCGCGCGTTCGATCGTTGCCCGTCGAGCTCGGCGAGGCCCCTGGCCGCATCTCGATGGAGCCGTATTGCATCGAGGTCGATTCCGGCAAGCCGCGCGAGCTCGACATCGAACGCGGCGACCAGCGCATTTGCGCCGTCGACGGTGTCGCTCGCATCGATTCCGGCAACGCGGTCCGCGGTCGAGAGCGCCGATTCGATCGACCGGCGGTCGGCCAGCAGTCGCTCGAGCTCGTTGGTGAGACGGCTCGACGTTTCGACCTTTTTCTTTTCGGCATCGTGGCGTTCGAGCGCCTCGCGCAGCTCCGGCTCGCCGGCCGCGTGCGTCTGTTGGCGCTCGATTTCGAGCTCGGCCCCAGCGATGGCCGCCAGGTCCCGCTCGGCGGTCGCCCGCATTTCCGCGAAGCGGTTGGCATCGCCATTGACCCGCTCCAGCGACTGCAAAAGCTCGGCATTGGCCCCATAGCGTTGCTGGGCGATATCGCGCGCCGCCGAGGCCGCGGCGGTTTCCTGTTTCCGCGCCTCGGCCTCGACTTTGGCAGCATCACGCTGAACGGTCTGCCCGGCGATGACCTCATCGAGCCGCGCCCGCTCGGCCGGAAAATCGATACCCTTGCTCTGTTCTTCGTATTGCTCGCGTTTGACCCGGGCTTCAGCTTGCTTGCGGGTGCGCTGATCGCCAATCGAGCGCTGCGCGACCCGAATGGTTTCCAGACCGAGCAGCCGGCCAACTTGCTCCCGCCGCTCAGTGGCGCCCATGTCGCCAAAGAAGCTGAGCTCTTTCTGCTTGGTGAAGAAGGTCGAAACGAAGGCGGCATGGGGCAATCCGGTGAGCTCGCGGGTGACATAGTCGGTCACCTGGCGAGTGCCTTGCACCAGTGGCGATTCTGGCTGGTCGGTCCGATAGATCTCGGCTTTGGTGGAGCCGCCCTTCAGGGACCGCTCGATTTCGTAGGTGACTGCAGATCCGGCATCTTCCAACACGACCCGCACGCGCGGCTTTCCGCCCGCGACCCGCGGGGTGAGGGAGTCGTTCTTGATGTGGTTCGGATTGTAGAGACACCATTCGATGGCTTCGAAGAGCGTGGTCTTTCCGGCGCCGTTTTGCCCGACGACCGCCACCATCGACTTCTCGCCCGGGCGGAACAGATGGCTGCCGGCGTATTGCTTGTAGTTTTCGATCTCGACTTCGACCAGGCGCATCAGGCGTCCTCGTTCCCGAGCTCGGCCGCCACCAGCGCCTGGGCTGCGTTCAGCTCCGCCAGCCCGATTTCCTGGAATCGCGCGGAAAAGGCCGCGTCGTGGTTACCTTTGGCAAGCTCGCCTTCCGCGAAGAGACCGAAGAGCTGCGGCAGATCGATGGCGGGCATATCGACCCGTTCACGGCCGAGCCCAGCCAGGACGTCACCGGCGCCTCGCACCTGCACCGTCCAGACGAGGCTGGCAGCTTCCTCGCGCACGATCTGCTCCGCCTGCCGCCGCACCGCGCGCGGCACGCCGAACACGACCGCCATGGCCATGGCCTCCGGCTGATCTTCTTCCCGGAGCCATTCGAGGATCGATGCCGCGATCTGGACCGCATCTTTCCCGTCGGTTTCCTCGTCGGGGAGCCGCCAGCGCAACATCGGCCGCGCCTCGATCGGAATGGTCTGAACCACCGGCTCGGTTCCCCGCTCGCCGAGCTCGACGATGAGATAGCCGGTATCGACCTTTTCATCGCCAAAGCCGAACCGCTCGGTCGAACCGGCATACCAGGCGTTGTCGCGCGGCTGGCTGCGAATGTGATAGTGCCCGAGCGCGATGTAGTCGAAATCGGGCGGCAGGAGCGTTTCGTCGATTTCCTCTTCGCCCGGCTCCTTGTGCGCCGTCTGCTCCATACCAGGCACGAATCCGTGGGTGACGAGCACATTGCGAGTTGCGGCATTCGGGAACGCCGCCGGCGGCATCGGTTCTGTCAAGCGCCCGTGGGGTATCGCGGTCACGGTCAGATCGAGCGGCGGGTATGGAATGATCTTCGTGTCGTAGCCGCCGACGAACTCGATCTGCGGCGCGACCAGGTGCATCAACGAAAAGACCGAACCGGATGCGCGCAACCGCGGTGTATCGTGATTGCCACCGATCACCACCGTGGGGATGCCTGCCTCTTCCAACCGCCGGAATTGCCGCATGGCGGCG
>DASTFJ010000132.1:0-28112 GCA_035708745.1 Thermomicrobiales bacterium
ATCTAGACAGGCGGAGCGTCTCGGTCGATCCCACCGTCTCATCGATCATTCTCGAAGTGAATATTAGCGATTCCACCGGAATCGGTCCCAACGGGACGTCCGATGTCGATCGACGTGGCTTTAGCCCGTCACGCTCCCACGGCAGCGATCTTCGTCGATTGAAAATGTCTATTCGCACCCGCAAAAATCGACCAAGAGACAGCACCGCTGTTCTGAGCCGAACAGCCAGCCCATGCGAAACGGAGCATCGACATGACCAAAGTCGTCTGCAACTTCTCGATCTCGGCCGACGGCTACTCGGCCGGGCACAACCAGACTGAGGAGCGTCCCTTTGGCGACGACGCCGGAGACGGCTGGGGCAGCAAGCTGCACGGCTGGATCTTTGCAAACCCTGAAGAGATGAAGGAGCACGTGGCCAGGTTGACCACCGCCAAGACCTTCATCCTGGGCCGCAACATGTTCGGTCCCATCCGTGGCGATTGGGATAGAGAATGGAATGGCTGGTGGGGGGAGAACCCTCCCTATCACACCCCGGTCTTCGTGCTCACGCATTACCCGCGCGATCCGCAGCCAATGGAGGGGGGCACCACCTTTTACTTCGTCACCGACGGCATCGAGTCCGCCCTGCAACAAGCCCGGGACGTACCCGGCGATGGCGACATCGCGATCATGGGTGGAGCAACTACCATCAACCAATACCTCGCCGCCGGACTGATCGACGAGTTGAGCCTCCACATCACCCCATTCACCCTGGGCGCGGGCACTCGCCTCTTCGACGGCGTCCCACCACTAAATCTCGAACAAATCGAATCGCGCACATCCAGCGGAGTCACGCATGTGACGTACCGGATGCTCCGGTGAGCCCGGAAACGATCGTAGTCGAGGGCGTCTCTGCCCTCTCCTGGCTGGGCGAGACGAGAGGGCACAGAGGCCCTCGACTACGACCCCGGGTGTCTCAGGACTCAGGACCCAGGACTCATTCCTGTAACCCAGCCAAAACCCAACAGTCTCGCGGGTAAATCAGGCAAAGCACTACAATCAATGCCCGTGAGCACGATTCTCCGTGTCCACCCATCGCGACAGCGACCATTCAGGGAGAACATCACATTGGCCAGCGGGGCGAATCGGCATACCGGTGTCATCGGGCTTGCGGTCATGGGCGAAAACCTCGCGCTCAATATCGAGCGCAACGGCTATCCCATCGCTGTCTACAACCGCACCTGGTCCCGCACGCAGGATTTCATGGCGGATCGGGCGGTCGGCCTGAATGTCGAAGCCTCCGAATCGATCGAGGGCTTCGTCGAATCCCTCGCCAAACCGCGCCGCATCATCATCATGGTCAAAGCCGGCGCGCCGGTCGATGCCGTGCTGGCCGAGCTCTCCGAATACGTCGATCCGGAAGACATCATCATCGACGGCGGCAACTCCCTCTTCACCGACACCGAGCGCCGCTCGCTGGAGTGGGAGGGCAAATTCCGCTTCGTCGGCATGGGCATCTCCGGCGGAGAGGAAGGCGCCCTCTGGGGTCCGTCGCTTATGCCAGGCGGCCCGAAAGACGCCTATTCCGTGCTCGAACCGATGCTGGTCGACATCTCCGCCAAAAGCAAAGCCGGTCCCTGCGTCACCTATATCGGCCCCGGCGGCGCCGGCCACTACGTCAAGATGGTGCACAACGGCATCGAATACGGCGACATGGAGCTCATCGCCGAAACCTACGACATCATGCGCCGCGCGCTCGGAATGAGCGCCGCCGAGATCGGTAAGGTCTTCGATCGCTGGAACACGGGCAAGCTCGAATCGTTCCTGGTCGAGCTTACCGGCCAGGTCCTGCAGGTGACCGATTCCGGTCCCAAGGCGGGCGCGCTGATCGATCAGATTCTCGATACCGCCGAGCAAAAGGGCACCGGCCGCTGGACCAGCCAGAATGCGCTCGACCTCGGCACCCCCATTCCGACCATCGATGCCGCGGTTGGCGCCCGCATGATGTCCGCTCGCAAAGAGGAGCGTGTCGCCGCCAGCTCGAAGCTCACCGGACCGGCCATCGAACCGGTCACCGGCGATAAGGAACGCGCCGCGCTGATCGACCATCTCGAAAACGCACTCTATTTCGCCAAGATCTCATCCTACGCGCAGGGAATGGCGCTCTTGCAGGCGGCTTCGACCACCTACAACTGGAATCTGAATCTCTCCGAGATCGCCCGGATCTGGATGGCCGGGTGCATCATTCGCGCTGAGCTGCTCGATCCGATCCGCGCCGCCTTCAAGGACGATCCAGGACTGGTCAATCTGCTGCTGGCGCCGCATATCACCAAAGATGTCAACGAAAGCAGCCCCGCGGCCCGCATTGCGATCGAAACCGCGGTGCGCAACGGCATCCCCGTGCCGGCCTATACCGCTTCGCTCAACTATGTCGATACCTATCGAACCGAGAAACTGCCGGCCAATCTCATCCAGGGTCTGCGCGACGACTTCGGCGCGCACACCTACCGGCGGCTCGATAAACCCGGCGTCTTCCACACGATCTGGGCCACCGGGGAGACCGAAACGATTGGATAGATCGATGTGTGCGTCGAATGCCGCCTGGACTCCCTGTCATTCTGAGCGAAGCGAAGAATCTCCCCGCCGCAGCGGGTGGTGGCCAAACGCAACGTACGATCCTGCACACATCTGTCGACGCCGATGCGCTGATCGCACGCATCGAGGGAGCTTCGCATGAGCGAAATGTCTTCGTCCGCCAAAGCTCGAGCCCTCGCGGTCGAGGCCCAAATCGATGTCGATACCGAAATCCTCGATAGTGGACTCAACGGCCACGAGGAGATCATCGCCAATCCGCTGCGGGAGGGCATGGCCCATGCGGTGACGGCCACCCCCTGCGCCATGGTCATCTTTGGCGTTTCGGGCGATCTCACCTCCCGGAAGCTGATGCCCGCCCTCTACGATCTGGCGATGAACTCGCGCCTCTCCGAGGGGTTCGCCATCGTCGGCGTTTCCCGCCGCCAGTGGTCCGACGAGCAATTTCGCGCCGAGATGCGCGCCGCCGTCGAAAAGCACTCGGCGTTGAACGTCACCGACGATCGCTGGAATTCGTTCGCCCAGGGGCTCTTCTACGTCAGCGGCAATTTCGACGATCAGGCGACATACGACCGGCTCAAGACCTGTCTGGATGAGCTCGATCACGAGCGCCGCACCGAGGGGAACCGCCTCTTCTATCTGGCGACCCCGCCCAGCTTCTACATCACCATCGTCGAAAGTCTCGGCAAGCATCATCTGATCGAGCGGCAGGATTTCTACAAGGTGCCAAGCTCCGGCTGGTCGCGCATCGTCGTGGAAAAACCGATCGGGCACGACATCGCCTCCGCCCGTGAGCTCAACCATGCCATTAGCGAGGTGGTTTCTGAGGCGCAGGTCTATCGCATCGATCATTACCTCGGAAAGGAAACGGTTCAGAACGCGCTCGCCTTCCGATTCGCGAATCTGCTTTTCGAACCGGTCTGGAACCAACACTACGTCGATCACATGCAGATCACCGTGGCCGAATCGCTTGGGGTCGAGGATCGCGCCACCTACTATGAAGAAGCCGGCGCGCTGCGCGATATGGTGCAAAGTCATATGCTGCAATTGCTGGCCATCGTCGCGATGGAACCGCCCGCGGTTTTCCGCGGCAATGCCGTCCGCGACGAAAAGGTAAAGGTCCTTCGCTCGGTGATCCCACCCAGCGGTGAAGCGGTCAAGACCCTCACTGCCCGCGGGCAATACGCCGCCGGCTATGTCGAGGGGCTGGCGGTGCCGGGATTCCGGCAAGAGCAGTTCGTGAGCCCCAGCTCGACCACGGAAACCTTCGTCGCCCTCAAATTGCAGATCGACAACTGGCGTTGGGCCGGCGTTCCCTTCTATCTTCGCACCGGCAAGCGCCTGCCGCGCCGGGTGTCCGAGATTGCCATTCAGTTCAAGAAAGTGCCGCACCTGATGTTCCAGGCTGCTGGCACCCGTGAGGTCGAACCGAATCTGCTCACCATCCGCATCCAGCCGGATGAGGGCATCAGTCTGCGCTTCGTTGCCAAGATTCCGGGCACCACCATGCAGCTACGCACAGTGCGCATGGATTTCGCCTACGGCGCGGCCTTCGGCGGCGCCGGCGCGGATGCCTACGAGCGGCTGATCGTCGATGCCATGAACGGCGACCAGACCCTCTTCGCCCGCCGCGACGAGGTGGAAACCGCCTGGAATCTGATCGATCCGATCGAGCAAGCCTGGGCGGCCGAAGAGCTCACCCACCTGCCACTCTACGAATCCGGCACCTGGGGTCCCGACAAGGCCGACCTCCTCATCGAGCGCGACGGCCGATCCTGGCGCCGCCCATGAGCACCTCCCGTCGTCCCGACCGGCCATTTCGTCGTCCCGACCGGAGTGGAGGGACCTCTCTCGCTCTCCCCCGCAACCCGGCCCTCGCCCCGGCCGGCACACCGCTCTGGGGTAGGGGCGGCTCCCTGTGGCCGCCCGCGTCGCCCACCCAGATGTCGCCGGTGCATCGCGCCGCCGAATCGAAACCGTCGCCAATTACTATCACCGGCGCAGTACAGGACCTCCGTTTCCTGCCGCCGCGAACGAACCCGATTCCCGCATCGGAGACGTCCCGATGACCGACATCATCTCGCCCCCCATCGAGCTCGCCTGGGAATCGAAGGAAATCGAGGTCGGCCGCATTCGAGCTGCTATCGCCGACCGCTGGAAGGTCTGGGAAGCCGAATATCCCGATCCCAGCGTCATCGAGCCCGGTTCCTCCGAGCAGGTCTATATGCGCACCTCGACGGTTAATGTCATCGTCGCGGTCGACACCGAGGACGATGCCAAACGGGCCGAGGAAAACCTCTCCCAGCTCAGCGACTACTCTCCCTCGCGCGTGCTCATCCTGGTGCGCAAGGGCCGTTCCGCCAAAGCGAAAACCTATTCGGTCAGCGTCAAGGTGGAAGAACGCGAGCACACCCGCGGCGTCGCGCCGGTTCGGCTGGAAACGATCACCATTCTGGCGCCCCCGGGCAACGACCAGTCGCTCGCCAGCCTCTCGTCGCCCCTGCTGATTCCCGACCTGCCCGACGTGCTCTATGTTCCCTATGGCCCGATCGCGGACAATCTGCTCGTCTCCAGCCTTTTCGAGCTGGTCGATATCCTGATCGTCGATTCGGTTTGGCCCCGCGATACCGGCGCGACCCTCGCGGTGCTGGACGACAATGGCACGCGCCAGGATGTCGGCGATATCAATGACATCGCCTGGTCGCGGCTGCTCGTCTGGCGGCAGCTCGTCGCCCAGTTTTTCGATCAACCCGCTGCGCTCGATGCCCTCGACACCATCGAGGAAGTGCAGATCGCCTATGTGCCCACAACAGACAACGGCCGCTGCGGCCGCAGCTCTGCCCTCTTGCTGGCCGGCTGGCTGGCCACCCGGCTCGGCTGGCGCGCCCCCGGCGAGCTGGTCAGCTTCCGCAACGGCTGGCGCTCGACCCTGCGGGCAGGGGAGCGCGGCAAGAGCCGCGAGATCGTCCTGACGTTACTGGAAGGCGGCCCGGTCGATAGCTGCGCGTGCGTCGAAAAGATCCAGATCGTCTCCGGTGGCAACGCCCAGGGCGTTTTCGAGGTCGAGCGAACCTCCCACGACGAAATCACCACCACCAGTGAGCTGAGCGGCGCCTCGCCGGTCACCCGCCTGGTGCATAGCACCTGCCCGGACGACCGCGCGCTGATCAGCCAGGAGCTGCGCCGCCTGCATGAAGACCCGGCGTATACTGCGGCACTCGATTTCGCCACCCTGCTCTGGCCCGCTGGAATGGATCTCTGATGTCCTACGACGATCTGCCGATGCTCGATTATGGCGACCGGGGCATGGTCACCGTTGCCGCAAATGCCGAGGGCGTGGCGAATCTGGCAGTGCAAACCTTCGCCACCGCACTAACGACGGCCTGGACGAACCGCGGCGCGGCTGCCATCGCCCTCTCCGGCGGCAGCACCCCCAAACGCATGGGCGAGCTGCTGGCCCATTCGGATTTCCCGGTGCCAGAGGCGTGGGAACATGTCGATATCTTCTGGGGCGATGAACGCTGGGTGCCATTGGACGATCCCGAAAGCAATGCCGGAATCGCGCTCGACACCTTTCTGACCAAGGTTCCTATTCCGCCCGAAAACATCCACCCGGTCTATGAGGACGGGTTGGACGAAGCCCAGGCCGCCGCGGTCTATCAGGCGCTGATCGAGGAGATCGTTCCTGCCGTCGACGGCGTGCCCTGCTTCGATCTCATCTTCCTGGGGATGGGCGATGACGGGCATACCGCCTCGCTCTTCCCCTTTACGAAGGGACTCGAGATTCGCGACCGTCACGTCGCCCCGAACTATGTCGAAAAATTCGACACTACGCGCATCACCTTTACGACGACGCTGCTGAATGGCGCACGCCAGGTCGTCTTCCTCGTGACTGGCAGTGGCAAGGCGCAACGGTTGAAAGAGGTGCTGGAAGGATCGCTCGAAACCGACCGGTTGCCGTCCCAGCTCGTCCGACCCGCGCATGGCACGCTTCACTGGCTGGTCGATCAGGGCGCCGCCTCGGAGCTCACCGGAGGGCCGTTCCGTGAATGATGCCGATCGCCTGGCCGCATTGGCCGAGGCTGCGACTGCACTGGTCGAGGACGGCATGACCGTCGGACTCGGTTCCGGTTCGACCGCCGAAGCTTTCGTGCGCGCGCTCGGCGCCCGCGTGCAACAGGGGCTGACCATCCAGGGCATCCCCACCTCCCGGCGAACCGAGCATGCCGCCCGCGAGGCCGGTATTCCGCTGACCACGCTCTCCGACAGTCAAATGGTCGATTTCGGTATCGACGGCGCCGACGAGATCGACCCGCGGCTGAACCTCATCAAGGGTCGCGGCGGCGCGCTGCTCTACGAAAAGCTGGTGGCCGAAGCCTGTAACCGCTGGGTCATCGTCGCCGCCGCCGAAAAACTGGTCGATCGACTCGGCACGCGCATCGCCCTGCCGGTGGAGATCATTCCGTTCGGCTGGGAAACCACCCAAGCCCGCGTCGAGGCGCTCGGGTTCGCCGCTCCACTCCGCGTCGCCAGAGACGGTGTGCCGCTCATCACCGACGGCAACCACTTCATTCTCGATTGCGCCACCGGCCCGATCGACGATCCGAAAACCCTTGGCGATACGCTCAAGTGCATTTCCGGCGTGATCGACCACGGTCTTTTCGTCGGTCTGGCCGCTGCCGCACTCGTCTGCGAGCCTGATGGAACTGTCCGAGAGATCATCCCCGCATGAATCGATTCCGAAAGAACGACCTGAACTACGACGCCTCGCCCGAACCGACCTCCGATCCCACCTTCGACCTCCGCCGCGGTCTCTTCGCCCTGCTGATCTTCATCAGCATCATGGTTGGCCTCTCCCTCATCTGCGCCTGGCTCCGCTGAGGGCAATGGGCAATGGGCAATAAGGGAATGGGAAATAGCCCGACCCGGAGGCGCGAACCTCGTTGGCGCGTCCTACTTTTGCCCATTGCCTTTTGCCTATTGCCTTTTACCTGCGGTCGAAATCAAAAAAGGGCTGCGCCAATTCGCGCAGCCCTTTTTCTCTTCCAGTGTCTTCTCAGTAGGCCGGCCTTGCAAGCGAACGCTTCCCCGTTCCTGGGTTACGCATTTCGAGCAAGCTCGACTTTGGCGCCGTTTGTGGTTCCTACGTCAGCCGGCTGGTCGCATCTGCCCCGGACACTCATTCGGGGCTCCTCTGTCAACCTGCCAAACTCCCCACCACACGCGATTGCATCGCATCGGCGTACCTCCTGGCAGTGCGGCTTTCGGTTGATCCTCCGACAAATGATCCATTCTGGATGAATCAGTTCCCGTTGACCATTGGGTGGGCACTGCACATGTCTATGTAAACATCCGCCATTCGAGGTGTCAACATCGTGAATGAATCCACAATCTATTCATCAATGCGAGGGAAAGCATCACGCCAGTTGAACTTTCAGCCGGCTCATCACGAATCCGAACCGTCGCGCGAAGAACTGCGAATGGACCCGCGGCTCCCCAGACACCCGCACGACCTTCAACCTGGCGCCTTCCGCTTGCTGCTCACGTTCCATCTCCTTCAACAGCTGCTGCTGGCGGATGCGCATTTCCATCTCGATTCGACTTGCTGTGATCATGATTGCCTCCCTTTGGCTTAGCTGCCCGGCTCGTCGCGTTGCCGGCTGTTGCAGCTATCATCCCGGCGGCAACATCCGCCGCCATCGGCAAAGCTGCCTATTCGATTTCTGGCGCCGTCCCGTATTGCGTCATCTGCCGATTCAGAAAAATGACGCACACTATCGATCGAATTGCGCGCCGGTCTCGACCGCGTCGCCGCTGCGCCGAATGAGCCGGGCACAGGCGCCCCGACCTTGCCTCCATTTGTGTTATTCAGGGAGCTCTTCTCCATGCGATTTTTGCGACGCGGGCTGTTGCTCGGGCTCGTTCTCACACTCTTCGCCATGCAACTCTCCATCAGCACGCTGGCCCAGCAATCCGGCACCCCGGCGGCGGGCATCCCGGCTGCGAGCGAGGAGCCGCTGGGCGGGCGACTGGGGGGCAGCCTGGCAAGCTTCGAGGCGCTGTACGGCCCCCCCGATTTCACCGGGGACGGTCTGATCCGCTATGACGCGGTCACCCTGAACGGCAACCCCACCATCCTGGTCGTCTATTTCGACGCCAGCGAGGTCGTCACCCGGCTGGCGCTGGTCTATGCCGCCCGGCCCACGAACATGCCGGACACCGCTGGCATCCAGGCCGCCTCGGCCACCGTTGCTCCAACGGACGGTGCATGTGAAGCGACCGCCGTCTCCACCGGTTTCGGTAATGAGGTCTACCCCTGCCACAGCGCGGCACTCGAATCGGTCTTTACCGCCGATCGGCTCATCACGCTCGGCGTCACCCAGGGCGATCCCGGCGACTATTCGGTCGCGGTCGACCCGTTGCCGGACGCCTATTTCGAGCTGATCGTCCAGCCCGGAACCGACGGCGCGTCGCTGGCGCCCGCCCCGGTCCCCGGCGCACCGACCGCCGCGGCAACCCCCACGCTGGCCGAGCAATACCCGCCGCTCACCGACCCGGCTGCATTGATGGACGGCGACATTCCACTTCAGGAGGGTCTTTCCTTCACCGGCGATATCCTGACCTTGCAAGTCGCGGAGTTCGGGATGCAATACCACCTGGGCGCGGACGAATCGCTTGGCGCATCGTCGCTCTTCCAGGTCGAAGTTCCTGCGCAAGGTTCAGCAGACGCCGCCGTGCTCTTCGTGGGCTACAACGGCGACGCCTCTATCCTCGCCATCGGCGATACCGTCACCGTCTACGGCGTCAACGCCGGCACCCAGTGCTTCGACAACGCCCGCGGCGACGAAATCTGTCAACCACTCATTGCCGCCGATATGGTGGAGCAGCAGGCGTCGTAGAGACGGAACGAGCCACAACAAGCGAATATCCGCGCCGATCCCAGTGTCAAAAAGATCCGGGTTCGGCAAGCTTGCGGTCTATACTCGTGAGAGTTGGACAGGCCCATGATGTCGGGCTGCTCCCCGGAGCATGCGTCGACGGATTGGCCGTTCCGACGACGCTGCACACCCTCGCGCAGCAAGGCGAGAGCCGGGCATGTTGCATGCTCTCCATGCACGACTCGCAACAAAGGAGATGGATAGATCATGGATCGAGGACTGAATCGTCGCGACATGATGAAGCTGGTGAGCGCAGCGGGCGTGACCGCAGCCACCGCCGGCACGCTTGGCCATGTGGCCGCGCAAACCCCTGAAATCTCCGGCGAGCTGAATGTCGCGATGGTGGCAAACCCGCAGATGGTCGCGCTTCAGAAATTGGCTCCTGAGTTCCAAAAAGCCTATCCGAATATCACGCTGAACTTGCTGGTGCTGCCGGAGAATGAAGTCCGCGACCGTATTCGGACCGATGTCTCCACCCAGGCTGGGCAGTTCGACGTGGTCACTATCGGCATGTTCGAAGCCGCCGACTACGCGCTCCAGGGCTGGACGCTGGACGTCGGTACCCCGCTGTCCGCCGATGACAATTACGACATGGCGGATATCTTCCCCGCCTTCGTCTCGGCCCTTTCCGGCGAGGATGGCAAGCTGTATGCCGCCCCGTTCTACGGCGAGAGCTCGATGATCTACTACCGGACGGATCTCTTCGAAACGGCCGGGTTGACCATGCCCGATAAACCCACCTGGGACGAGATCGAAGGGTTCGCCAAAGCACTCCACCAGCCAGACGGTCCGTATGGCATCGTGCTGCGCGCCCTGCCGGGCTGGGGAGAGTTCGGCGCCCCGCTCACCAGCGTCATCAATGCGTTCGGCGGCCGCTGGTTCGATATGGACTGGAAGTCGCAGCTCGCGTCGCCCGAAAGCGCCGCCGCGATCAAGTTCTACACCGATCTCCTGATCAACTACGGGCAACCGAGCGCCACGACCTCCGGGTTCACCGAATGCGAAAACCTCTTCATCCAGGGCAAAGCCGCCATGTGGTACGACGCCACCTCCGCGGCGGACCTGCTCGCCGATCCAAGTCTCAATCCGCAAGCCGCCAACACCGGCTTCGCCTACCAGCCGATGGAGAAGATCGGGTCTGGCTGGCTGTGGGCATGGGCGTTCGCGGTCGAGAAGGGCACCGAGCATGAGGAAGCCGCCCTCGCGTTCGTGAAGTGGGCGACCTCCAAAGACTATGTACAGCTGGTCGCGTCGCAGCTTGGCTGGGGCCAGGTGCCGTCCGGCGTGCGTGCCTCCACCTATGCCGACCCCGGTTACAAAGAATATGCCGCGGGTTTTGCCGATCTGGTGCTCAGCATCATCCAGGCGCAGGACCCGACCAAATGCTGCACGGAACCGGTCCCGTACAAGGGCTTGCAGTTCGTGGGCGTTCCGGAATTCGTGACGCTGGGCGACCAGGTCACCAAGGAGCTCGCCAACGTGGTCGCCGGAAACGAGAGTGCCGACGACGCCATCGAGACGATCGACGCAATCGCCAACCAGTGGGCCCAGGACAACGGCTACCAGTAACCGACCCGGAGGGGCCCGCTAGCCATGGGGCCCCTCCACCGCCGGAGGAGCCATGTCCACCACATCCAGGATGACCAGCGCGTCCCCGCGGTCGGCGCGCGGGAAAGGTGACGCTCGCCGCTACAGCACGATCGGCCGCTGGCTCGTTGCTCCGGCGCTTGTCTACGCGATCATCGTCACCCAAATCCCATTCTTCTACGCGCTCTACATCAGCACATTCCGCTGGAATCTCATGCAGCCCCAGCGGAAGGAAAACGTTGGGCTCCAGAACTATCGCGATCTGATCGCGAGCGTCAAAGACTCGGTTCTGCACGGCGCGGTCGACATCTATCAGTTCAGAGCAGCCATCGTCAATTCGGTGATATTCACCGTTGCCACCGTGGTCGTTTCTCTGGTGCTCGGACTGCTGTTTGCCGAGCTCGTCAACCGCCGATTCCCCGGACGCAACATCGTCCGCACGATGCTCATCACGCCCTTTCTGGTGATGCCCGTGGCCGGGGCGCTGGGGTGGAAGAATCTGATGATGGACCCCGATTTCGGGGTGATCGACTGGGTCTTCCGCACGCTTCACCTGGGCGACGGCCCGGTGTGGCTCGCCCAATACCCGCGGCAATCGATCGTCATCATGCTGGTCTGGCGCTGGGCGCCGTTCATGATGCTCATCCTGCTGGCCGGTATGCAGTCGATCGACGAGGAGGTCCGCGAAGCTGCCCGAGTCGATGGAGCGACGTTGTGGCAAGAGTTCTATACCATTACGCTGCCGAATCTTTATCGCTTCATGCAGCTCGGCGCGCTGCTGGGCACCGTCTACATCGTGCAGGAGACCGACGCGATCTTCATGACGACTCAAGGTGGCCCGGGTACGTTGACGACCAATCTTCCCTATCTGGTCTACGAAACCGCCGTGCGGGGAAGTCAGGTCGGCCGCGGCGCGGCCATGGGCGTGATCGTGGTTGCGCTGACGATCGTGGCAATGACCTTCCTGCTGCGGTCGCTCGATCGCATGCTGCAAGGACAATATGGCGATGCGTAGCGCGAGGCGGGGCAACAGTGGCTTTCGCAGTGAAAACGCACCGCTGACCTGGACGATCTTCGCCTGGATCGTCGGGTTGTTGGTTTTCTTTCCGGTGCTCTATATCGTGCTGACCGGATTCAAGACCGAGGCGACCGCGATCACATTGCCGCCCAAGCTGATCTTCGAACCGACCTTCGAGCAATATCGGGAGATCAGTAGCCGCGGGTTCTTTCCATTCTTCCGCAATTCGATCATCGCCTCGCTCGTCTCGACGGCGATCGTGCTCGTGCTGGCGGTGCCAGCCGCGTACGCGCTCGCGCTGCGGCCGATGAAGCGCTGGCGCGACGTGCTCTTCTTCTTCATCTCGACCAAGTTCATGCCGCCGGCGGGTATCATCGTCCCGCTCTATATCATCTATCGCGATGCGCACCTGCTGAACACACTGCGCGGTCTCATCATCATCTATGTCGCGATGAATTTGCCGATCGCGATCTGGATGCTGCGCTCCTTCTTCGAAGAAGTGCCGCGGGCCATCCTGGAAGCGGCTCGCCTGGATGGCGCCGGGATCGCTCGCGAGATGCTGCAAATCGTGCTCCCCATGGTCATCCCGGGACTGGTGGCGACTGCATTTCTCTCGATCATTTTCGCCTGGAATGAATTCTTCTTCGCGGTGAACCTGAGCGCCACCGAGCAATCCGCGACCGTGCCGCTCTTCATGCAGAAGTTCATTACGTCGGAGGGGCTGTTCTGGGCGAAACTCTCGGCGGCGAGCACGATGGCGATCGCCCCGGTAGTGATCCTCGGATGGGTTTCGCAGCGCCAGCTCGTGCGTGGTCTCTCCATGGGTGCGGTGAAATAACATTCGACCAGCAATGGCGTACGGGCCGCGACGCCATGAATTTCGCGCGGCAGAGGTTGCCAGCAAAGGGAGGATTCCGATGAAAGCCGTGGTGGTTCACGAGCCCGGCAAGGTCCGGGTCGAAGATGTGCCGGTGCCGGAGGTCGGACCGAAGGACGTGCTCGTTCAGGTCAGCGCATGCGGCATCTGCGGTACCGACATTCACATCATCGATGGTGAATTCCCGCCGACCCAATATCCGATCATCATCGGGCACGAATTCGGCGGCACGGTCAGCCAGGTCGGGGATGAGGTGGTCGATTTCAAGATCGGCGACCGGGTCGGCGTCGATCCAACCCTGAACTGCGGCGAGTGTTATTTCTGCCTGCGCGGCAAAGGGAATCTGTGCGAGCGTTGGAATGCAGTCGGTGTCGGACACCACCCGGGTGGATTCGCCGAATACGTCGCGGTGCCCGAGCGCAGCGTCTATCATCTTCCGGACGGCATGTCGTTCGAAGCCGCCGCGCTGATCGAACCGGTGAGCTGCGTCGTCCACGGCTTCCACCTGCTCGATCCCAAAGTTGGGGAAACGTACCTGATCTACGGCGCCGGTCCGATGGGGCTGCAAAATGCCCAGGTCGCGCGCTTCAATGGCGCGGGCGCTGTCGCGATCATCGACATCAATCCCGACCGGCTGGAGATCGCGCGTTCGTTCGGCTTCGACCTGCTCGGCGCGTCACTCGACGAGGTGAAACATGCTGCTCCGCGCGGATTCGACAATGTGATCGACGCGACCGGCCGGACCAAAGTGGCCGAGCGGGCGATCGACGCGGTCATCCGCGGGGGCAAGCTGCTCGTCTTCGGTGTCTGCCCGCCGGGCGAGACCGCCGCCTACGATATGTTCAAGATCTACAACGAGGAAATCAGCATCATCGGCTCGATGGCGGTGCTCCAGTCCTACGGTCCCGCGATTTCGGTCATCGATGCCGGCGCGCTCGATGTCGAGAAGATGGTGACCCATACCTTTCCGATCGACCGGTTCGATGAAGCCATCGCCACCGTCCGCGCCGGCAAGGGGCTGAAGGTTCAGGTCACCCCGGGAGCCTAGAGCGAGGTGCGATAACGTTCGTGCAGCCCTCTGTGGCTGCCGGGTCGAGCAGCCACAGAGGGCTGCAACTACGCAACCGAAGGGATCGTGGAGACCGTCGTGAATAGCCCGAGCTAGTCCGGCGCGACTAGCTCATTCCCCGACATCACCTCGGCATACCAGCGGCCTGAGTGCTTGATTGTTCGTTCCTGGGTCGCATAGTCGACATAAATAATGCCGAAGCGCCGGGCATAGCCCTGAGCCCATTCGAAGTTGTCCAGCAGCGACCAGACGAAATATCCCTTCACCGGTACCCCAGCCTCGATCGCCCGGTAGAGCGCGGCCAGATGATCGTGGATATAGCGGGCGCGGTTGCGGTCGTCGACCTCCCCATGGATCAATCGGTCGTCATACGCCGCGCCGTTCTCGAAGATGTATTGCGATTTCCAGACGTCGCCGTAGTCCGTGTTGATCCGCGTCACCAGATCGGTCAGACCGGATGGCTCGATGATCCAGCCCATATCGGTACGCGGCAGGTTGGGCGGTTGCACCCCACGATAGTAGAGCGGCGCCTCGTTGCTCGATTCGACGTAGTCGGGGTTGTAGAAATTGATCCCCATGAAATCGGTCGGAGCCCCGATGACCGCCAGATCGCCAGCGCCCACCTCCGGCCAGATCGCCGCAAATTCGTCGGCTATGTCCTCGGGATACCCTCGGCCAGCCAGCGGATCGAGCCACATCCGATTGCGCAGCCCGTCGGAGCGTCGCGCCGCTTCCAGATCGTCCTGGCTGTCGCCGTAGGGATATTGCGGCGACACATTGAGGCAGATTCCGGCGGACGCATCGGGCACATTCGCCCGAATCACCGGCATCGCCAGCCCATGTGCCAGTAAGGTGTGATGGGCAACCTGCAATGCTTCCTTGAGATTGCTATGCCCCGGCGCGTGGACACCGAAACCGTACCCCAGGAAGGCGATGCACCACGGCTCGTTGATGGTGATCCACTGCTTCACTCGGTCGCCATAGCGCCGGGTGACGATATCGGTGAACTCCGCGAAGGCGTCGCAGGTGTCACGGGTCAGCCAGCCACCCTTGTCGTAGAGCGCCGAGGGGAGATCCCAGTGATGGATCGTCACCCACGGCTCGATCCCGCTTCCCAGCAACTCCTCGATCAGCCGGTCGTAGAAATCCAGCCCCTTCGGCTCGATCCGTCCGGTTCCTTCCGGCAAAATCCGCGGCCACGACAATGAAAAGCGGTAGTGTTTCAGTGCGATATCGCGCATGAGTCCGATATCGCCCCGCCAGCGGTGATAGTGATCGTCAGCGATATCGCCCGTATCCCCATTCACCACCTTCCCCGGCGTATGGGAAAAGACATCCCACACCGACGAACCGCGCCCATCCTCCCGCACCGCACCTTCGATCTGATAGGCCGCGGTCGCCGCGCCCCAGATGAACTCGTTGGGAAATACCTCACCAGCCACGTCGTCTCCTCCCTCGATTCGTCACGCTGTGGAGGATACCTGAGCAGTCAGCAGTCAGAAAAAGTGTGGCTACTGCAAAGGTGCAGCGAGGGGGCTTGTGTAAGCCCCCTCGCTCTCAGTGCTGGCTGCTGATAGCTGGCTACTGACTGCTTCGGACTACCGCTCCGGAGCGCCCTCGACGAGGAACATTTCCCCCGGAACCGTGCTCATGGTCGCGTAGTTCGGCCAGTGCATCGCCTGGATGCCGTTCTTGTCCGGCTTGATGAAATCGCCGCCGAGCCACGGTTTGACGAACTGCACCTCGGTGCCGTGATAGACGAACACCGCCGGCACGTCCTCGACCAGAATCTTCTCGGCCGCCTTGAACATCTCGATGCGCTCGTCGGTCGGTCCAAGGAACTCGGCCGCATCCTTCACCGCCGCATCGTAGTCGGGATTCGACCACGAATGCCGGCCGCCGGACAACCACACACTGAGCATGTTGTACGGATCGAAGAAGTCCATGCCGTAACGGATGAAGCCGAGCTCGATCTCGGTCGGCTTGGCGGTCAACGCGGCCATGTAGCCCTGCGAATCCTGCTGCACGACCTCGATGTCGATGTTGAGGTTTTCCTTGATCATCGCGGCGATCGCCTCGCCCACGGTTTCCTCGAGCGGGGTTGGTGCGCGCAACATCAGGGTCTGCTTGGGGAAACCGTCGCCGTTCTCGAACCCGGCCTCGGCCAGCAGGGACTTGGCCTTATCGGGATCGTACGCCTGGATGTCCTTCAACCCTTCGGTGTTGTTGGCCGGGAAGCCGGGGGCCAACCACGAATAGGCCGGCACCCCGTTCGGCCCGAGGATCTGCGACTTGAGCGTGTCGCGGTCGATGGCATGACTCCACGCCTGCCGCACCTTGATATCGGTCCAGGGTTCCTTGGTGACGTCGAAGAAGACGTAATAGGTCGGGAAGTCGCCGACGCCGGAATAGACTTCCTTCGCTGTCTCCTCATCGTTCATCATGATGGTCAATGCGGCTGGAGCCGGATTGCGCATGAAGTCGATGTCGCCCGCCTGGTACAGCGTGAAGTAGTTGTCCTGACTGGTGAGCGTGACGCGGATTTCGTCGACCGCGCCGGGCAGGGTGCCGGTGTACTTGTCGTTGCGAACGTAGGTGATCTGCTGATCCGGCACCCACTCCGAGAGGATGTACGGTCCGGCCGAGATCGCCGTCTCCGGATCGGTGTTGTAGAGCCGTCCATTGGCTGCCAGCCCAGCAGCCGAGAGCGGATTGGAATAGAGGAGCATCGCCGGCAGATATGGGGCCGGAGCCACCGTCTCGAACACCAGCTCATACTCATTCGCGCCCTGATGCACGCCGATCTGATCGGGGGCCACATCGCCGTTGACCGCCTCGGTCCAGTTCTTGAGCACGCCCTGGAAGAACCAGGTGAAATCCCAGGCCGCCTCGGGCGAAACTGAGCTCTGGAAGGTGGCGATCCAGTCGTTGGCAGTGACCGGGTTGTCGTCGCTCCAGGTCAACCCTTCCCGGATCTTGAAGGTCCAGGTCAGACCGTCTTCCGCGCTTTCCCACGATTCCGCCGAGGCCGGCAGTACATCGAAGTCGCGGTTCAGTCGGACCAGGGGCTCGCTGAAGATGTCGGACGCCGCCGAGGACGGGCGTTCATACACCGCCACATAGAAGTCGAGCACCTTGGTAATCGAGGTGTCATCCGGCAACACCAGCACCTGCTGGGCGGCCGGCGTCGCGGCGGCCTCGGCATCCTGAGCTGCGGTGCGCATGGCCTTTCCGGTGCCACTGGGCGCCGCCAACACGCCGCCGCGCATCATGGCTCCGCCAAAGATGCCCAGCCCGGCCGCGATCGAACCACCCATCACCTTACGGCGGGTGGTCGATTGGCCGAGCGGCTGCGTTGGCGCCACCGATTCCTGACGTTCGTTGTCAGTCATGTCTACTCCTTCGCGCCGGGATGCGCTGGTACGTCCAGCAGGATGGCCGGCGTTTCGAATCAGAGGATGACTAATTTTGGCGTGGTCGGGGACGCCACGCAAGTCATTCACGAAGCCTTCAGCTATCCGCGGCCAGCTGTCAGCAAGAGTGAGACCGCCAACACGAAATGAGGGAGCTTGCCCAGAGCCCCCTCATTCTCAGTGCTGACCGCTCGGGACTATCGCTCCGGAGCGCCCTCCGCGATGAACAGCTCCGCCGGCACCGTGCTCATGGTGGTGAACACCGGGAAATGGAGCGCGGCCACCCCGTTTTTGTCCGGCTCGATGAACTCGCCCGCCAGCCATGGCTTGATGAACTGCACTTCGGTGCCGTGATAGACGAACACGGCCGGCACATCCTCCACCAGGATGCGCTCCGCGTCCTCGAACATCTCCATCCGCTCTTGCGGATCACCCAGGTATTCGCCGGCCGCCAGCACCGCCGTATCGAATTCTTCATTCGACCACGAATGCCGCCCACCCGTCAGCCAGACGCTCAACATGCTGTACGGATCGAAGAAGTCCATGCCGTATCGCATGAATCCAAGCGGAATCTGTGTCGGTTTCGCCGTTAGCTCTGCCATGAAGCCCTGGGCATCCTGGCTGACCACCTGGACATCGATATTCAGGTTCTCTTTGATCATCGCGGCCAACGCCTCGGCCACCGTCTCTTCCAGCGGACTCGGCGCCCGCAGCAAGAGCTGTTGCTTCGGGAACCCGTCACCGTTTTCGAATCCGGCTTCGGCCAGCAGCGCCTTAGCCTTTTCCGGATCGTACGTCTGGATCTCCTTCAACCCCTCGGTGTTGTTCGCGGGAAATCCGGGAGCGAGGAAGGAGTAGGCGGGAATGCCATTCGGCCCAAGAATGCTCAGCGCCAGCGCATCCCGGTCGATGGCATGACTCCACGCCTGCCGTACCTTGAGGTCATTCCACGGCTCGGAGGTGACATCGAAGAAGATGTAATAGGTGGGGAAATCGCCCATCCCCGAATAGATTTCCTCGGCGGTCGCCTCGTCGCCTTCCATGATGGTCAACGCGGCCGGCGGCGGATTGCGCATGAAGTCGATCTCGTCCGCCTGATAGAGGGTGAAATAGTTGTCGGGCGTCGTGAGCTGAATGCGAACCTCGTCGACCAGTCCCGGCAACGTGCCGGTATACGCCTCATTGCGGACATAGGTGATCTGCTGATCGGGCAGCCACTCGGACAGGATGTACGGCCCCGCCGAAATCGCCGTCTCCGGATCGGTGTTATAGAGCGGACCGTGCGCCGCCAGCCCAGCAGCCGAGAGCGGATTGGAATAGAGGAGCATCGCCGGCAGGTAGGGCGCCGGAGCGACCGTCTCGAACACCAGCTCGTACTCGCTCGCGCCCTGATGCACGCCGATCTCCTCGACGCCCACCGTGCCCGCGACCGCTTCGGCCCAGTTCCTGATCGCCCCCTGGAAATACCAGGTGAAATCCCATGCCATTTCGGGCGAGGCGGCATTCTGGAAGGTCGCCACCCAGTCATTGGCGGTCACCGGATTGCCGTCACTCCAGGTCAGCCCTTCACGAATCTCGAAGGTCCACGTCTTGCCATCTTCCGACCCTTCCCACGATTCCGCCGACGCCGGCAGCAGCTCGAAATCCTTGTTCAACCGCACCAGTGGCTCGCTGAAGAGGTCGGATGCCGCTGCTACAGGACGTTCGTACGCGCTCAAAAAGAGATCGATGTATTTGGAATTCGCCGCATCGTCGGCCAGTACCAGCACCTGCCGCGCGGCGGGCGTTGCTGCGACTTCCTGAAATGACTGCCGCGCAGCCAGACCGGATCCGGACGGAGCGGCCAGCACGCCGTGCGGCATGGCGCTACCGAAGATGCCGAATCCGGCCATCAAGGAACCACCCAGCATCGTTCTGCGGCTGATTAGGTGCCGAGCGTTCGAAGCGAAAAACTCGACACCGTCACGATTTCCTTGAAACATTATTTCTCCCTGACGCCGCGCAGGCTGGTTCGTCCAGCAGCGAAAACTGCGGGCGGCGCAAGTCATTCAATTCTTGCGCGGTTCCAGCACTCACGCAAACGCACGCGGCACGCAGAATTGTGCAGTCGGCAGTTGGCATCGATAAGCGGGGCGTCGGGTGACTCGACGCCCCGCTTATCTTTTCTTTCTGCCTGCTGCCGGCCGCGTGCTTCGACTACCGCTCCGGAGCGGTATCGGCCACGAACATCTCGGCCGGAACCGTGCTCATGGTGGTGAAGCCGGGCCAGTGAATGGCGGTGATGCCATTGTCGTCCGGTTCGATGAAGGCGCCGGCCACCCACGGCTTGATGAACTGCACCTCTTTGCCATGGTAGACAAAGACGGCCGGCACATCCTCCACCAGAATCTTCTCCGCGTCCTTGAACATGTTCAGACGCTCTTCCGGATCGCCGAGGAATTCGGCGGCCGCATGCACTTTCTCGTCATAGTCGGCGTTGGACCACGAATGGCGCCCGCCGGAGAGCCAGAGACCGAGCATATTGAACGGGTCGAAGTAGTCCATCCCGTAACGAATGAACCCCAACGAGATCTCGGTCGGTTTGGCGGTCAGCGCGGCCATATAGCCTTGCTGATCCTGAGCGACGATCTCGATGTCGATATTCAGATTCTCCGAGATCATCGAGGCAATCGCTTCGGCGGCCGTCTTTTCCAACGGAGTCGGCGCGCGCAACATGAGCTGCTGCTTCGGGAATCCATCGCCATCCGGGAAGCCAGCTTCGGCCAGCAGCGCCTTGGCTTTTTCCGGATCGTAGTTCTGGATGTCCTTCAGTCCCTCGGAATTGCTGGCCGGGAAGCCGGGAGCAAGGAACGAGTAGGCCTGAACGCCGCTGGGACCGAGGATGCTGGTCTGCAGCGAATCGCGGTCGACCGCGTGACTCCATGCCTGCCGCACCTTGAGATCGGTCCACGGCTCCTTGGTGACATCGAAGAAGACGTAATACGTCGGGAAGTCACCGACGCCGGAAAAGACTTCCTTGGCCGTCTCCTCGTCGTTCATCATGATGGTCAGCGCCGCCGGAGGTGGGCTGAGCATGTAGTCGATCTCGTTCGCCTGGTAGAGCGTGAAGTAGTTGTCCGGGCTGGTCAGCTTGGTGCGGAGCTCATCGGGCAAACCAGGGATCGTGCCGGTATAGGCCTCATTTCGGATCGCGGTGACCTCCTGGTCGGGGATCCACTCGGAGAGGATATAGGGTCCCGAGGAGATCGCGGTTTCCGGATCGGTGTTATAGAAGAGGCCATTCGAACCAAGCCCGGCGGCGGAGAGCGGCAGGGAGTAGAGCAGCATGGCCGGGAGGTACGGCGCCGGAGCGGTCGTCTCGAAAACCAGCTCGTACTCGTTCGCGCCCAACCGCACCCCGATCTGATCGGGGGTTACGTCGCCATTGACCGCCTCGGTCCAGTTCTTGAGAACTCCCTGGAAATACCAGGTGAAGTCCCAGGCGGCTTCCGGAGAGACCACGGTCTGGAAGGTGGTAACCCAGTCATTGGCGGTCACGGGGTTGCCGTCGCTCCAGGTCAGCCCTTCGCGAATCTTGAACGTCCAGGTCAATCCGTCTTCCGCGCTTTCCCACGACTCCGCCGCGGCCGGCTGGATCTGGAATTGCTTGTCCACCCGCACCAGCGGCTCGCTGTAGACGTCGGCGGGCCCGGCCCGTTCGTAGACGCGCACATAGAAATCCAGCGCTTTGGAAAACGAGGCATCGGTTGCCGTGACCAGAACCTGTTTGGCGGCCGGGGTTGCCTCGGCCTCCTGCAACGCGGCGCGTGCGACCTTGGCGCTGCCGCTCGAAGCGGCCAGCGTCCCGCTCTGCGCCAATCCACCGCCGAGCATTCCGAGCCCTGCTGCCACCGAGCCGCCCATCACCTTGCGGCGGGTGGTTGTCTGGCGCCAGAGTCGCTTCGGCGCTACTCCCTCCTGACGTTCCTCGTCAGTCATTCCGGCTCCTCCTCACCGAGCTTCGCGGGAACCTCCAGCGAGCGTTCCGGTGTTTCGACACGAACACGTGCGGGCAACGTCGCCCGAGAAATGAAGAACCACCGTAGCCGCAGCCCTCCGTGACTGCCCGGGTTAGTTCTGGCGCGGATCGAGCGCGTCGCGCAGACCATCGCCCAGAAACGCGAACCCCACCACAGTCAACGCGATGGCCAGGGTGGGGAAGAGTCCGAGATACCAGTAGAGCTGAATGTATTGCCGACTGTCGGCCACCATCTTACCAAGGCTGGGCACCGGCTCATTGAGTCCCAACCCCAGGAAGCTCAAACCCGCCTCGGCAAAAATCGCCGTTGGCATCAGCAGGGTGATCGCGATGATCAGCGGCGGGATGGCATTTGGCAGCAGGTGCTTCAGCGCGATCTGGGATTGCGTCGCGCCGAGGGCTCGGGCGGCTTCCACATAATCGCGTTCGCGCAGGGTCAGAATCTGCGCCCGGGTCAACCGGCAAATCCCCACCCACGAGGTAATGCCGATCACGAAGACCACATTCAACACCTGATTGCTGAAGAGCCACGGCACCGCGCCGCTATTGACCACCGACAGCAGGAAGATCGCGAAGAGCAACCCGGGGAAGGCCGTCATGATCTCGATGATGCGCATGACGACGAAGTCGGTTTTGCCGCCGCGCAAGCCCGCCGCCAGTCCCAAGGGGATGCCGATGACACAGGCGACCAGCACCGCCAGGAATCCGACCAGATAACTGGTGCGGATGCCGTAGATGACCCGGCTGAGGTAGTTGTGGCCGATCTGGTCGGTGCCGAACGGGTAATCCCGGCTCGGAAAGATATTGACCTTCATCAAATCGGCGGTGGCGTAATGGGTTGGCGCCAGCCAGGGCGCGAAGACCGCGACGAAGAGGAGCACGACCACGATGATCAACCCGACCATGCCCAGCTTTTGCCGCCGGAACCGGTCGGTCGCCAGCTGAAAATTCGTGCGGTACTTGCGCTTGTCCCGCGTAATGCTTTCGCCCAGCGGCGCGACCTCCTGGATCGCGCCCGAGAGCTCGATGGGATCCATCATCCCGCTCGCCCTCCGATCAGCCGCACGCGCGGATCGAGCAGGGTGTAGAGCAGGTCGGTGAGCAGATACGTCACCCCCCAGAGGGCAGCGATGAGCAGCGTCAACGCCAGGATCATCGGATAGTCGCGGCTGATCGTGCTGGTGACGAAGTAGGAGCCAAGACCCGGGATATTGAAGATCGCTTCGATGAAGATGGAGCCGGTGAGGATATTCGGAATCTCCGGCAGCAGCACCGTCACCCACGGAATCGCGGCATTGCGGGCGATATGCCCCACCATGATCCGCTTCTCCCCCAACCCCTTGGCGCGAGCGGTGCGCACATAGTCGGCCCGCATCGTTTCGATCAGGGTCAGCCGGGTATAGCGCGCCACCAGCGCCATCGGCGCCAGCGAATAGGCGATCACCGGCATGATGTAGTGCTTCCAGCTTCCCCAACCGCCGGTAGGTAAGAGGTCGTAGCGCACGCTGAGAATGAGCACCAGCCAGGTGCCCACCACCCAGCTGGGCACAGTGAGCCCCAGGGTGCCCACCGTCGTCACGAGATAGTCGACCCAGCTATTTTGCCGGACGGCCGCGATGGTGCCCAACAACGTGCCGAAAACATAGGCAAGGATGATGGTGGGAATGCCGATCTTGATCGTCACCGGCCAACGGCTGGCGATCAGCCCGGTCACCGTTTCGGTCGGCCGCTGGAAGGGCACGCCGAAATCGCCCTGCACGGCATGCCACATATATTTGACATATTGCACGTAGAGGGGTTTATCGAGCCCGTATTTGGCCAGTTGTGCCTGCCGGGTGCCCTCGGGCAACCGGCGTTCGCCGGTGTCGAAGGGACCGCCCGGGACCGCGTGCATGAGCAGAAACGCGATCAGCGAAACGGCAAACAGGACGAAGACGAGACTCAGGATGCGCCCGAGAATATACCGTCCCACCAGCGGCCTCCTGCGGTGTCGTGGTTCGTTCGATGCTGTCGCCAGTGGAAGGGGAGTCTAGCACGGCCACCGCGAAGTCTGGCTCCCATCTCCATCGTTGTCCCGACCGAAGTAGCGAGGTCCGGCAAATGCGGCAGAGGTATGTGGGGACGAGGTGAGATCTTCGCGTTGCTCAGAATGACAGGGCGGGCGCGCACTGCTGGCACGATCGTGTGCCGAAATCACTTAGGACTTTTCATGTAGGCGGTGGGATCGACCGTGACATGCTCCGCGATCAACCGGAGCACCGGGATCCGGCACCGAGTGTGGATGACGGGTAACCAGCCCGGGCAGATCGCGCCCTGCCCAGGCCCGCAGTTGCCAGCTGTGCCGCTTGCTCTCAATATAGAACATGCGTTCTTTGATGTCAAGGGGTGTGAGTTGCCAATTTTGAGATTGGTGGGTGGCTGCTCCGTTATCGAGCTGCGCTCGATCGCAGGCCGCGGAGTCCGTGCGCTATGGATGGGAGGTGCACCGGGGGCGGGGTCGCGGGGCGACAAGGGGTTTCTCCCCTGCGGTCGGGGCGCCGAGTGTTTCAGTCACGATCCGCATTTCTGAGTACTCGCTAAGGAACTGCTATTCTTCTGAACCGAACAACGTCGAGGCGGAACGATAGGTCGATCATGCGATCAGCGAAATGGTTGCGGCAATCGGTTATTGTGTTTCCACTCAGTTGGGAGCCGGGCGTGGGTTCGGCGGCAACGAAGGAGTCATCGATGGGAACGAAACTCGATTCTCAACTCAGCCGGCGCGCGCTGCTCGGCGCCGCCGGCGGAGCATCCGCGCTTGCGCTGGCCGGCGCACTGCCACGGCTCGCGCTCGGCCAATCGCCGGCTGCCTCCCCGGCGGCCATCACGCCCTATAACGGCGAAGAGGTCACCATCACCTACGGGTTCTGGGACACCGCCCAGGAAGCCGCGATCAAGTCGCAGATCGACACCTTCAAGGCTAAGTTCCCGAAGATCACGGTCGAGCCACAAATCGTCCCGTGGGCCGACTACTGGACCAAGCTCCAGACCGGGATCGCCGGCGGCGAAACCTTCGATGTCTTCTGGATCAACTCGGCGTCATTGCCGGTCTATGCCTCGGCCGGCGCGCTCCTGCCGATCGATTCGATCGTCGGCGGCGATGGGGGAGTCGATCTGGCCAACTTCCCGGCCCCGATCGTCGATATGTACACCTGGGACGGTGTGCACTACGGCATCCCGCGCGACTTCGATACGATCGCGCTCTTCTATAACAAGGACATCTTCGACGCCGCTGGCGAAGCCTATCCGGACGACACGTGGGACTGGACCAAATTCCACGAGATCGCCACGAAGCTGACCGATTCCGGCAAGGGCATCTGGGGCGGTGGCCTGCAGACGAGCTGGCAGGAGAACTATTACAACTTCATCTACCAGAACGGCGGCGCGCTGCTGAGCGACGATCTCAAGACCTGCGTGGTCGATTCGCCGGAGGCGTCGGAAGCCTTCGTCTATCTGACCGGCTTCTTCTCCGAGGAGCTGAGCCCGTCGATCGCGGTGCAGCAGTCGAATGCGGTGGCCGATACGCTCTTCCCGGCCGGACAAGTGGCGATGATGCCGGGCGGATCATTCCGCGCCGGAACCTATACCGCCACCGAAGCGAATATCGCCGCCGCGCCGCTGCCCAAAGGCAAGGAGCAGGCCTGCGTCACGCACGGGTTGTCGAATGTGATCTGGGCGAACGCCGGGCACGACGGCGCATCGCTCGAGTTCGTGAAATTCCTGGCCAGCGAGGAAGCAGAAACGATTCTCGGCCAGTCCGGCGCGACCATTCCGGCCTATGCCGGTCTGCAGCAGCCGTGGCTGGACGCCAATCCGGACATGAACGGCCAGGTCTTCATCGACGCGCTGGAATACGCCCATCGGGTGCCCGACCCGCCGACCGGGTTCGAGTGGCAGATCAAACTGCAAGAGGTCGTGATCGACGGTTTCGCCGGCAATATCGCACCGGAGGAAATCGGACCGAAGGGCGCCGCCGCGGCCACCGCGGTCCTCTAGCCGCAATCGCGATTTACGCACCTGTGCGACTTCGAAATACGGGTACCACTATTATGGTGGTACCCGTATTTCATCGGTCCGACTCTGAAGGAAAGCCAACCCGGAATATTCGTGTCGACTTGGACTGTTCTTATCCACCGTAGTTGCAGAATAGAGTGGGGTTTTCAAGACTGAGCGCGAGGTTTCTGCCCCGAAGGCCGGATCGGGGGTCTCCTGACAAGGCGCGGAAGGCCATACTCCCGCCACAGAACCCGCCGCTCGACGAAAAGTATGCCAGTGGAACGCTTACCGAATGAAGCCCTTCAACCCGCTCCTTCCGCCCATACGTTCGATCGATCGACGCAATCTCTCATGGTGAGGATGAGCCAGGAAACTCAGCCGTGACGGAAACCTCGTCCTCGCTTCCCATCGCGGTCACGACCCACCAGCCGAACGCGCGCTTCGGCCGTCGCGCGCGCGAAGCCGCTTGGGGGTATCTGCTGATCGCCCCGGTGATGACCGGGTTCGCGATCTTTTTTCTCATCGCGCTGGGTGCGTCGCTTTATCTGAGCTTCACCAAATGGGACATGCTTACGTCCCCGGTCTTCGTGGGGCTGGACAACTACCGCACCGTTCTGCATGACCACGAATTCCGCACTGCACTCCTGAACACCGTCGCTATCACGGTGCCGCATATCGTGCTGCGGTTGATCTGCGCGCTGGCGTTGGCAATCGCGCTCAATTCCAATATCCGCTTCCGCGCCTTCTATCGCATCCTCTTCTTCTTGCCGGTGCTCACCATGCCGGTCGCCATCGCGACCATCTGGAAATGGCTCTACGATCCGGCCTTCGGGCCGATCAACAGCTTTTTGCGCGGTATCGGCGTGGACAATCCGCCGGAATGGCTTTCCCAACCGCGCTCGGCGACCGTCGCGGTGGTTATCGTGCTGCTCTGGAGTGGCATCGGCTACGACATGGTGATCTATCTCGCCGGATTGCAGGCGATCCCACGCGACTTCTACGAAGCCGCCTCACTCGATGGAGCGGGGGGGTGGCAGCGCTTCCGCGATATCACGTTGCCGCTGCTGACCCCGACGATCTTCTTTCTCTCGGTCATCGGGGTGATCTATTCGCTGCAGGTGTTCGACCTGGTCTACGTCATGACCAAGATCGACCAGACCAACAAGCTGCCCACGGTCGTCTACTACATCTATGACGAGGGTTTCCGCAACTTCCGCATGGGGTATGCCATCACGGTCGCCTGGGTGCTGCTGGGGATGATCCTGATCTTCACCATCATCCAGTTCCGATTCCAGCGGCGATGGGTGTTCTACGGATGAGCGCCAGGCGGGGATTCAGCTGGTCGCATCTGCTACTGCACATCGTGTTGCTGACGGTGGGGGTGATCTTCCTGCTGCCGTTCGTCTGGTCGATCTCGACCTCGCTCAAACCGATGAGCGATCTCTTCCAGGTCAAGCCGAGTCTGATTCCGAGCGAGATCCGCTGGCAGAACTATCGGGACGTGTTCGATTCGGTGCCGTTCCTGCGCTTCTATTTCAACTCGGTCGTGGTCACGATCGCGCGCACCATCGGGCAGGTCGCGCTGGCGTCGGTGGCGGCATTCGCCTTTTCCCAGCTTCGTTTTCCCGGCCGCGATCTGCTCTTCTTCATCCTGCTGGCCGGATTGATGGTGCCCGATCAGGTGCTGATCGTGCCGCGCTTCGTGCTGATGCGCGAATTCGGCTGGCTCGACACCTATCAGGGATTGATCATCCCCCTGATCTTCAGTTCGTTCGGGGTCTTCATGCTGCGGCAGTTCATGCTGGGCATCCCGCGCGATTTCTTCGAAGCCGCCATGCTGGAAGGCGCCAACCCCTTCCAGATCTTCAGGGACATCTATCTGCCGCTGGCCGCGCCCGCGCTGGCGGCCTTCGGATTTCTGGCGTTGCTGGCCTCGTGGAACGAATTCCTCTGGGCGCTGACCGTCACCAGCTCGACCGATATGCGCGTGCTGCCGGTGGGGATCGCCCTCTTCCAGGGGCAGTTCTTCACCAACACCGCAGTCTTGCTGGCCGCGGCCAATCTGGCGACCTTCCCGTTGCTGATCGTCTTCCTCTTCTTCCAGAAACGCCTGGTGGAAGGCATCGCACTGACGGGCTTGAAGTAGCGGACCGAGCCCTGAGCCGATGGTCCAGTGTCCAGTGTCAAGAGTCAAGTGCTGACTGCTCGAAGCGTCGCAGGACTCAGGCCCCAGGACCCGTCGTCAAATGACCCAGCTTCGGTCGCGCTCGAACGACGCAAGGCACGAAAGCTGCGCATCGTTTTCGACCGCCCGATCGCAGACCGATCGCAGGTGACCGACTGCCTCATCCGCCGTCGACCCCTGGCGGATCAGCCACGAACACAGGATGGTGGCCGAGCGACCTTGTCCCGCCGCGCAATGCACCAGCACCGCCCGGCCCTCGGCATGCGCTTCATCTATCACAGCCAGGGCGTCCAAAATCTGCGGCAAACTGGGAGCGGTGAAATCGATCACGGGGATGTGGGCATACGTCATCCCCAGTTCCTCGACCGCGAGCTGGTCGATCGGCGTTTCGGTCATCGAGA
>DASTFJ010000133.1:0-4324 GCA_035708745.1 Thermomicrobiales bacterium
CGTGCCACGGCCGGAGCCGTGCGGGATGCACGAACGCTTCGAGATGGTGGGTGCGAAACACCGTTGCCACCTTAGCAGCGGCGTATACAGCGGTTCAACGTGAACGTACGGGAAGTTCGCTCGGAACGTTGAGATTGAGAGAAACCTGAGCGTGCCCGATCGTAGTGGAGGGCAATCCCAGCTTCCGCGTAGTCGCAACAACGACTATGCTCGACCTGCGTCCATTACCGTTGCGAATCGACTTCTCGCAAAGTGCTCACTATGGTCACCACCCGACATATCACTGCCGCCGAACTGTTCGATCTTGGGCCGGACGCGCCCTATGAGCTCATCGAAGGGGAATTGGTCGAAGTGATGAGCCCACAAGGGCGGCTGCACGGCAGGATTCTCTCGAGGTTCAATTCCATCCTCGACACCGAAATAGTCGAGCCCAGAACCGGAGAGCTCCTGGGTGGGGATGTCGGGTTCGTGCTGGCACATAATCCGGATACGGTGCTCGCGCCGGATTTGGCATTCGTGCGCGCGGAACGGTTAGCGAATGCCGGGGATGGGTATCGCGAATTCGCCCCCGATCTGGCGATCGAAGTGGTTTTACCCAGCAACTCCCTCGCCGAGATTGCCCGCAAGGTCGAGCTCTATCTCCGGCATGGATCGAGCGAGGTTTGGGTGGTGCGTCCCCGCCAGCGCGAGATCGGCGTCCATCGCGCCGGTGCATCAACCACCACCGTTCGCCATGACGACATGCTGACGAGTCCACTCTTCCCCGGGAAGGCAATCGCCGCCGGCAGGATCTTCCCGCTGCGCTCGTGAAACCGCTCATTCGATCACCTGATACGGAATCCGGGTAATAACCCGGGAATGACAACCCCGTAACCGGCGTCTACAACCTGCGTTGTACTCCAAACCATCATTCGGATTCGGCATTAGTTCGACTCCAACGGTTGCGCCACTTCGACGATCAGTCCTTCGGGACCGCGGATGTACGCCAGCAGGAAGATGTCCTGATAGTTCACCACCTCGCCGACCAGTCCATATCCCGCCGCCGATGCGCGCGCCACCATGGTTTCGATATCCGAAACCCGATAGGCGATATGGCGGATGCCGAGGGCATTGGCGGGCAAGTCGACTGGATCGCCAGACCGCTGGGGAGCATGAAATTTGACGAGCTCCAGAGCGCCGCTGCCATCCGGGGCGGTGACGAACATGCCCTCGACTTCCACGTCGGTCAGGCCAATGATGCGATCCACCCAGGAACCTCCTACGTCGAATCGATCCTGCAGCCGAAATCCCAGCGATGCGAAGAAGCAGGCCGCCTCGTCCAGGTCCCGCACCACGACGCCGATATGTTCGAAGGCGATCGTTAGCTCGGTTTGCCGTTCCTGCTGATGCATCGGAGATCCTCTCGTTGGGCCATTGAAATTTGCCTCGCTCGTGGGCGTTCCCTGCGTTCTCGTCGTTTGCGCGTCGCGCTCCTCGACAGCAATTCCCCACCATCACGCGAATCGACGGCCGAACGCCACACAGGCGACGATCACGCCGGTGGCCGCGACCATCGACCAGGCGACCGGCTCACCCAACAGCAACCCCGCCAGCGCCAACCCGAGGAATGGTTGCAGGAGCTGGAGCTGGCCGATCCGGGCGATGCCTCCGAGCGCCAACCCCCGGTACCAGAAGACAAATCCCACCAACATGCTGAAGACTGAGACATAGGCCAGACCCGTCCAGGCTCCGCGGCCGATGCCGCTCCAGGTCGCCGGCACGGTGGCGATTGCCATGACCAGCATCACCGGCGCCGCCAGCAGCAACGCCCAGGAGATCACCTGCCAGCCACCCAGGCGGCGGGAGAGCTTGGCGCCCTCCGCGTAACCGAGCCCGCACAGGAGCACCGCCGCGATCATCAGCAGATCGCCCTCGACCGATCCCGACCCGCCCGTCGAGAGCGCGAACGCCACCACTGTGGCGCTGCCCAGACCGGAGAAGACCCAGAAGAGCGGTTGGGGCCGCTCGCCGCCGCGCAGCACGCCGAAGACCGCGGTGGCAAGCGGCAACAAGCCAATGAACACGATGGGATGCGCGGCGGTGATGTGCCGCAGTGCCAGCGCGGTGAGCAGCGGAAAGCCGATCACGACCCCCAGCGCCGTAATGCAGAGCGACAGCAGATCCGACCGAGCCGGTCGTTGCTGCTGCACGAGCAGCAGAAGCGCGGCCGCCAGCATGGCGGCAATCGTGGCGCGCGCCGCTGTCAGGAAGATCGGCGAAAACCCGGACACCGCGACCCGCGTGGCCGGCAGGGATCCGCTGAAGATGATGACGCCCAGCAACCCGCTACCCCAGGCGCCAACCGATGCCGATGCCTTCACCGCGTTTCGCCCTCCATGCCTCTAGATGGGGTCCTGAGTTCGGGGTCCTGCGCCCTGAGACGCCTTGAAGCAGGCAGCAGCCGGCGGTCCGGTCTTGACTCTGGACCCTAGACACAGGAGGGCACGGAGGCCCGTCGCTACGATCGTCAGGGCCCGGACCCCCGGGTTCCTGGGTATCCCCCAAACACACCCTACGAGGTTTCGTCCAGAATTGGCAGATACAGATCGGTACAATATTGAAGAACTGTATTGGCTACAGCATCTGTACGGATTGACGACGATGCGGCATTACGGCCAGCGCACCGGCACGCGCACCTCCGAGGTCATGGACGCGATTCGCGCACGGGTTGCGAGCCGTGCGCTGGCCCCGGGCGACCGGCTGCCGTCGATCCGCGGGTTCGCTGTTACGATGGGTGTTTCGCCGTCCACGGTGGTGACCGCGTATGACCGCCTGGCCGCCGAGGGGTTGATTCGCGCCCGGCCGGGGTCGGGTTTCTATGTGTCCGCCAATGCGCTGGCGCCGCTGACTTTGCTGGACCATGCACCCGAGCACGACCGCGCGATCGACCCGTTGTGGGTGTCGCGGCAATCGCTCGATGCCGATCCACGGGCGCTCAAACCTGGGTGTGGCTGGTTGCCGCCCGACTGGCTGCCGGCCGATGCGCTGCGGCGGGCCTGCCGGTCCCTGGCGCGGTCCGACGATGCCGTGCTGGCGGACTATGGCATGACGCGCGGCTCGCTTGCGCTCCGCCGAATCCTGCTGGCCCGCTTCGCGGATGAAGGGCTCGACCTGGCTGCCGACCAGCTGATGCTCACGGCCTCCGGCACGCAGGCGATCGATCTGATCTGCCGGTTCCTGCTGCGTCCGGGAGATACCGTTCTGCTCGATGACCCGTGCTATTTCAATTTCAATGCGATTCTGCGCGCGCATCGGGCGCAGGTTGTCAGCGTTCCCTATACCCCATCAGGTCCTGACCTCGCGCGATTCGAAGCGATGGTGACGGCCGAGCAGCCGGTGCTCTACATCACAAATTCGGCGCTGCACAATCCGACGGGAGCAACGCTGTCGGCGCACAGCGCCCACCGGTTGCTGAACATCGCGGCCACTCAGAATGTCACCGTGGTGGAGGATGATATCTTCGCCGATTTCGAGCCCGAGCCGTCGGTGCGTCTTGGAACGCTCGATGGCTTGCAGCGCGTCATCCGCATCGGCAGTTTTTCGAAAACTCTATCCGCCTCGGTGCGGTGCGGCTATATCGCCGCCCGCTCGGATTGGATCGACGATCTGGTGGATCTGCAAGTGGCGACCAGTTTTGGCGGTCCGAGCCCGCTGTCGACAGAGCTGATCGTGAGCGTGCTTACTGGAGGCGGCTATCGCAAGCATATGGACGATCTGCGGCGACGTCTGGCGCGAGCGCGGCATACCACCGCCGCGAAGCTGCAGCGCATCGGTATCGAACCCTGGGTGATGCCACGGGGAGGATTTTTCCTGTGGTGCACGCTGCCCGATGGCTGCGACTCCGCCGGCATGGCACGCGCCGCCCTCGCAGAAAATGTGGTGCTGGCGCCGGGCAACGCATTCAGCGCGGCGCATACGGCGGCGGGATTCATGCGGTTCAATGTCGCCCAATGCACCGACCCGCGGGTGTGGCCGGTGGTCGAACGGTCGATGGAGCGATCCGCCACCTGAGCGGGCGCGGGGTGCGAGGACCCGCATCGTTCCACTCAATCGACCACCAAAATCCCGATCTCCACTGCCAGCTCGCGCATCTGGGCGGAGGTGACGATGATCCCGCTCAGATCGTTGCGGCGCAGATTCCAGCCGCCAAGGGTCGAGCCGCGCAGATCGGTTTGGAAGAGCTCGGTTTCGGTGAGATCGGCCCCCGTCAGATCGCAATCGGCAAAGGTGGCGAAACGCAGATTTGCCAGGGAGAAATCGGCCTCGATGAAGGTGCACTCCCGGA
>DASTFJ010000134.1:0-2173 GCA_035708745.1 Thermomicrobiales bacterium
CGAGATCGAGCTGGTGGGCGGCACACGGGATGAGGTGGCGGATGAGGCGATCCGGCAATCGGCCACGATTCCCTATGCCAGCCACAACTGGCATCCGATGTTTTTGCAGGGGATCAAAACGATTGCGTATGAGCTGTGGGAAGATCTCGGGTTTCGCGCGCCGGACAATGTAGTGCTGGTCGCCGGGGCCGGTAGTCTGGTGCTGGGATGCGATATCGCGTTTCGCGAGCTGCTGGCCGCTGGGCAGATCGAGCGATTGCCGCGCTTGCTGGTCGGGCAGCCTGAGCAGTGGGCGACCATTGTGGATACGCTCAATGGGACGCCATTGCTGGTCGATGGAGAGCGGAGGCCGACGATCGCCGAAGGCGCGTCGATCGCTCGGCCGGTGCGGTTGCCGGAGGCGGTCGAAGCCATCCGGCGCTCGGGCGGAGCCGGGATCGGCGTCAGCGAGGACGAGATTCGTGCGGCAACGCGAGCGTTGGCCGCGCGGGGGCTCTATGCCGAACCGACCAGCGCGGTTGCGGCCGCCGCACTCACCCGTTTCATCGCGGACGGCACGATTCGGCCGGATCAAACGACGGTGGTCGTGCTTACCGGGTCCGGATTGAAATCGGCCCAGCGCATGACCGAGGTGTTCGGGTCGTAGCGCGACTTCCAAAAATGGTTGTCTCGATGAATTGGGTTTCAGGGCCACGCCGTCATCGAGCTGCGCTCGATCGCAGGGCGCGGAGAACCTGCGCTACGTCCGACGCGCTGCCCCGCACGAACTCCGCTTGCTTCTTGCCTACTCCGGGGCAAAGACCTCGGCGAAATCGTCTTTCATGCTGACGAGGTACCAGCCGTTGGCGGCGGCGTTGTCGAGCCCTTCGCTGAGGCGGCCGACGCGGGAATCGCGGTCGTAAGCGAATTCGCGCTCGGCATCGTCGTGATGGAGCAGGAGTCCCATACTGGGACCGTCCCCGGCGGTGGTGTATTCCAGCATTTGGTAGTCGCCATCGGAGTTGCCGAAGGCAAGCACCGGGATGCGGCCGATCCCATGCGAGATGCCAACCGGTTTGCCCGGCCCGTTGCAAATGAACCCGACCTCGCTGGTCAGCGAGACATGCGGCTGGCCGTCGACCACTGAGTATTCGGTTTCCATCATGCTGCCGAGAACCTGATTCAAGGGGATGTCGTAGGACGATGCGGACAGGGCGCGAATGAACCAGACCGAGCCGCCGGAGACGATCCAGGTTTGATAGCCGTTGGCGCGCAGGTAGTCGAGCAACTGGACCATGGGGGTGTAGACCAGATCGGTATAGAGCCGGTCGAGAGTCGGATGCCTGGCGGTGGCCAGCCATTCGGCGGCGGCGGCGGTGAACCGGTCGGGTGAGGTTCCGACCGGAGCGGTATTCATGGCGGTCAGAACCGAAAAATCACCCTGGGCCAGCAATGAGTCGAAATCGCCCTTCAATACGGATGCCCACGGTTCCTGGGCAGCCCATTCCGGATGCTGGACGAAGAGCGCCTTGATCTGCTCCGTGGCAAAGACCATCTGCACGTAAAGCGGTTGCTCGCACCAGAGGGTGCCGTCATTGTCGAAGACGGCGATGCGGTCGACCGGGTCGAGATAGTCCGGGCTGCCCTCGGTGGTGGTCGTCGTCACGAAGTCGATCAGGGCGGTGCGCACCGCGCTATTGGTCCAGAGTGAGAGCGGTTCGCCCGCGGGGACGGGAGAGGCAACCGGCGTTCCCTGGGCCATCGCTCCCAGCGATGCCAGTCCGAATAGGCCAGCGGCGGCGCTGGTGCCCTGCAGCAAAGCTCGCCGCGTGATTCGATGATCCACCTGTAGTCACCTCTTTTCGGTCTGGTCGGCTACGACGCGCCGGCGCCCGGGTCAGGATACCCGGGCGCGCTCGTGGTCGCTCAATGGTCGAACGGATCAGCCGGCCGGGGTTGGGCTGGCTTCGCCGTCGGGCGAGAACGGGAATTCGATGAGCTGGATATTGCCGGCCTGCACCGAGGACTGGATTTCGTATTCGGCGTCGCCGACCTCGGTGGCGCCGTCCGGCCCCACTGCCAGCTCGAACATGTCCGCGCCGGAGCCGATCGGTCCGCCATCGGTCAGGATGGCATTGAAGGGATGCACGCCTGCGTCGTTGACCGTGCAGGTGCCGGACATCTGGCGGGTGGT
>DASTFJ010000135.1:0-7334 GCA_035708745.1 Thermomicrobiales bacterium
ATCGCTGCAAGCGCCGACGAAAGCGCGAACCCAACACACGCCGTCGGTGCTCGCTTTGATCCTCTTCCGATCGGCACCCCAGCAAGAATAAGTGACGACTGGGAACTCACCGTCACGGGCGTACTGCCCGATGCGACAGAATATGTGCTATCCGAAAGCGAATACAACGACCCACCTGAGTCTGGCGACCAGTACTTCATTGCTGCGGTTACTGTGAGGTATTTGGGGAACACGTCGGCGCGATTTAGCAGTTCACGCCTGAGTTCGGTTGGACAATCGTCGGTGGCGTATGAGGAGTACGAAGACAACTGCGGTCAGCTTCCGAATGAACTCGAAGATCGAGAGATTTTCAGCGGAGGCATCATTGAAGGAAACATCTGTTGGTCAGTCTCCGAAGAGGACATTGGCTCGCTCGTCCTGTACTACACCGACTCGGACGATGAGGACCGAGTATTTTTCTCTCTCGTGCCGTCCACCCCAATCGATCTTCTCGCGACTCCCACCTCCGAACCCGTCGCAACCGTGGAAGCGACTCCGTTCCAATTCGCTTCGCCGGAATCAGTTGCATCTCCCGAAGTAGTTTCAGCGGTCGAGGCCACTCCCGAAGTAACCGTGTCCACCAGTTCGATAACAGATGCAATCGATGCGGCGGTAGCTAACGCCGGGACACCTTTCGTCAAAGTTATTCCTGAGCTCGATGCGAAGGACATTGCCTTCGTTCCCACCGAGATCACGGTCGATGCCGCCGATGAGCCGGTCACGATCAAGATGGAGAACACCGGCGCTGCCTTGCATAACTTCTCGATCGACTCGCTCGATATCAGCGTCGATGTCAATCCGGGTGAGACGGTGGATGTGGTGATTCCGGCCGGTACGGCGCCGGGCACCTACGACTTCTACTGCAATGTGCCGGGGCACAAGGAAGCCGGCATGGTCGGTACGCTGACCGTCGAGTGAGTTTCAAACCGTCGCTCTTCGCCCTCCCCCCTGTGGGAAGGGCACTCTCCACGTCCGTTGCGAGGAGTTGGGTACACTGGAGGCTTCGGTAGGCAGACGGCGGAATGCCCGCGGGGCAACATGCCGGCGATACGTAAAGGTGCAATGTTCTCGATGATGCGACATTCGATTCGGCTGGTAGCGATCGCGATGGCGATCATGCTGGCGCTTCCATCGATCGCGGCCTCACCGGTCGCGCTGGCCGCGCAAGGCGCCAATTGTGACGGTCTCGACGCCTATCTCACCACCGTCGAAGCCATGGGCACCCAGTTGGCAGCAGTCTTCCCCGAATCGGAAAACGATGACCTGGATAGTTGGACCAGCGAGCAGTTCACGGCTGCGTCGGACGCGATCGATCTCGCCCTCGCTGATCTCGAAGCGGCCGAGGTGCCCGCAATTGCGCAAGCATTCAACGATCTGCTGCTTCAACAGATGCACACCTTTTCGGCGATGTTCGACACCATGGCAACCGCTGGCGTCTTCGGCGCGCTGATCTATGCTGAACAGTTGGACACCGTCGACAAGCAGCTCGAAACAGCGGCGACCGAAATCGAAACCGCCTGTGGGCTCGATCTCTACGACGAAATCGAGAACGCAGAGCAGGCTGCCACCCCGTCAGCCGATACCGGCGACCGCATCGGTGTCGACGATGATCGCGACGGTTCGGGCGATTCGGGTGAAGCCGGCACGCGCGCGTATCCCATTCCCATCGGCCAGACGGTCGAAATCAGCGACGATTGGGAGTTGACCGTGCTTTCGGTCACGCCGGATGCGACCGATCAGATCATGGCCGAATCGAGCTTCAACGAGCCCCCGGCCGCGGGACAGCAATTCTTCATGGCGACCGTGCGCGTCACCTACACCGGTGACGACTCTGAAACGTTCTACGGCTGGGATTTGCGCACCGTCGGGCAAACCGCCGTGGCCTACAACCAGTCGGTCGACGACTGCGGCTCGATCCCGGACGAGCTTGCGACACGCGAGCTCTTCACCGGCGGGACGATCGAGGGTAATCTCTGCTGGTCGATCGACTCGGCCGATGCCGATTCGCTGGTGCTCTATAACAGCGATGAGGATTCCGATGAGCGGATTTTCCTCTCGTTGATACCGAACGATGCAACCGGCTCCGACGCCACCCCCACGGCAATGGGCGGAGCGGCAGCAATCCGGTGAACCCGGTGGAATCGGCTGAGTTGATAGACGCGGTTTGCGACACGTTGCTGCCGGGCGAGGGCACCTTTCCGAGCGCCTCGCTGACGGGGACGCACGGCATCGTGGCGAGCCGGTTGCGGGCGCGTTACGGCGCGCCGGTCTTCGCGAGCCTGGCGCGCGATCTCGAACGCGATGGAACCCATTTCGTCGATCTGGATGAGGCCGGGCGAGTGGCGGCGCTCACCGCCCTGGAAGCAGACGAGCCAGAATTCTTCGCGTTTTTGCTGGCGGCAACCTATCTCGCCTACTACGCCACTCCGCCGGTGATCGACGCGATCCGTCTGGACGGGCACATCTACAATGACGCCCCGCAGCCGTTGGGATACGAGCTCATCCCGTTCAGCTTTACACCCGGAATCGATATGCCGCTCGATCCGAAAGGCTCGTTCAAATGGACCTTCCAGATGGAGCGCATCGACATCTCCAGTCTGGCCGACCTCCAGCTTCCGGGGGCGCAGGAATCCGAATGAGCCGCTTCGATCCGGTCGATGTGGTGATCGTGGGGTCCGGCATGTCCGGCGCGGTGGCAGCCTTGCGGCTGGCACAGGCGGGATTGAAGGTCGTTTGCCTCGAACAGGGCGACTGGACCTCGCCGGCGGCGCATCCGCATACCCGCGCCGATTTCGAATGGGAGCGGTTGACCAGCTTCGCAACCTCGCCCAATGTCCGCCAATGGGACACCGATTATCCGGTCGACACCATCGACGAAGCCACCCTTATGTGGAATGGCGTCGGCGGCTCGACGGTGCACTACACCGGCACCTGGCCGCGCCTGCGCCCTTCCGACTTCCGCAAGGGACTGGAGCACGGCTGCCAGCCGGACTGGCCCTTTACCTATGAAGACCTCGAATCGTTCTACGACCAGGTCGACCGGGTCAGCGGCGTCTCCGGTTTGTTGGGCGATCGGGCCATGCCCGAGCGCATGCCATACCAGACGCGCCCCCTGCCGCCCGGTCCGATCGGAGCGGTGCTGGCACGCGGATTCGACAAGCTGGGCTGGCATTGGTGGCCGATGCCGGAGGCGATCATCGCCGATCCCTACGACGGGCGGCTCCCCTGCAACAATTGCGGCAATTGCCAATCGGGCTGCCCGCGCGGATCGCTGAACGATGTCTCCTTCACTTACTGGCCGAGGGCGCTGGCGGCCGGCGCGCAGCTGCGCACCCTCGCGCGGGTGGAACGAGTCGAATCCGATGCCTCCGGCCGGGCGACCGGAGTGGTCTATGTCGACATCATGTCGGGCGAGCGCTTCTTTCAGGAAGCGAAGGTCGTCATGCTGGCAGCCAACGGTGTAGGCACACCCCGGCTGATGCTCCTGTCCGAATCGTCATCCCATCCGCTCGGGCTGGCTAATGGCAACGATCTGGTCGGGCGGCATCTGATGCATCACGGGCTGGCGATCGTCGAAGCCTGGGTGGATGAGATCACCGATCCGCATAAAGGGGTCGAATCGGCGGTGATGATCAGCTCGCAGTTCGCCGAGACCGATGTCTCTCGCGGATTCATCAATGGCTTCACCATGCACATAGTCCGCATGAACGGCGCCGGATTCCAGGCGCTAGGGTCGCATTCACGACATACGATGCCCTGGGGCAGGGGTCACCATGCCGAGTTCCGCAAACGGTTCGGGCATGGCATCAGCATCGTCTGCATGGGCGACGACCTGCCGCTGCCGGAGAACCGGGTCACGCTTTCGGAAACGATGGTTGATTCGAGCGGATTGCCGGCACCGAAGATCGCGTATCACCTGCATCCGAACGACCGGCGCATGATGGATTTCGCGATCGACCGGGCGGTCGATGTGGCGAACGCCTGCAACGCCTGGGAGATCGCTATCAACCGCTGGGACCGCTTCGGCAGGGACTATGTCCCCAACGCCTTCCATCTCTACGGCACCTGCCGCATGGGAAGCGATCCGGCAACTTCGGTCACGAACCAATGGGGGCAGTGCTGGGAGGCACCCAATGTTTTCGTGATCGACGGCAGCCTGATGCCGACCGGCGGCGCGGTCAATCCGACCTCGACCATTGGCTCGGTAGCACTCCGCTGCGCGGACCATCTGGCGAACCACTTCGAAGAAATCGCATCTCCGTTGGCGGGTCGATGACGTTCGCCGGATTAGGCAACACTAAATTTCCGGGGCAAATGCGGCATACTGGAAGTGATTCCAGACCTCGTCGCGTTCGACGCGACGACCATGTTTAGCTGGTTTGCCGCATCTCGATGGATGTTTCCACCGCCCGCACCGATGAAGAGCTGATCGCCGATCTCGGTCGGGGCGATGCGGAAGCGCTCGGGTTGCTCTACGACCGCTATCGCCGCCTGGCAATGGCCGTGGCCTACCGCATTCTGGAAGACGCCGGCGCCGCCGAGGATTGCCTGCAGGACGCGTTCCTGCAGGTCTGGCGCAATCACACCTCATTTCACCCCGAGCGGGGGAGCGTGAAGAGCTGGTTGCTAACGATCGTGCGCAATGCCGCGATCGACCGGCACCGGGGTAAGGAAGGCCGCGCCCGGCAGGACCGCCCGATCGACGAGGTGGAGTATCTGCTGGGAGAAACCGACGATCCGCATGCCCAGGCGGTGGAGCACTTGCAAGCCGAGCAGATCAAAGCCGCCATCGAACAGCTCCCCGAGGAGCAACGTGAAGCGATCACCCTGGCGTTTTTCAACGGGCTCACCCACCAAGAGATCGCCGAGCGGATCGGCGCGCCACTGGGAACAGTGAAGGGCCGTATGCGGTTGGGGTTGCGTAAGATGCGACAGCAGCTGCTGGACGAAGAATGGGGTCCTGAGTCCTGAGTCCTGAGTCCTGAGTCCTGAGTCCTGAGTCCTGAGTCCTGAGACGTTACGGCATTCTGGTAGGAGCCGCTCCCTCTGTGGTCGCCCTTGGTGGTGGGGGCCTCTCCATTTGCCTCCCCATCGTGCCTTCGACTTTTGGTTTCCAACATGAAGATTCGCGGTGGCAGCACGGGCGCCCACAGGAAGGCGTCCCTACCATTCCGCGTATCCCGGTAGGGGGCGACCCTGCGCGCTGCATGTCCGTCACCCCACGCGGCGGGGCACAGATTCTTCGCGAAAAGTTAGGCGTCCGCGTCCGTGCAGCAGGGATAGTCGCAGAGATAACGCCGGCCGGGGATGCCAGATTCGAACCTCGCGCAGGTAGAGCCGAGTGGGCAATCGGCATTCGAATCGCAGGCGACGGCACTCGGCTCCCGATTCATGCACATTCCATATCCGCTCGCGACGTCGGAATAGCATATGCATCCGGCACAGCCATCGCAATCGTGGACGCCAAAGCACGTCTGGAATAGCTTGAAACAGCCACCGTTGATGCACGTCTGGCCCTCGGGGCATCCGCAAACGCCGCCGCAACCGTCGCTGCCCCCACAGGGCACCCCGTCGCAGCTTGGCGTGCAGCAGGCGCCGTCCGCGCGGCAGACCTGGCCCCCGCCGCAACAATCGAGCCGCTCTTCATGTCGATTGCAGTCGAAGATGGGATCGGTGCAACTGCCATTGTCCCGGCAGTCGCGTCGATAGCAGTTATTCGCGGGGCAGCAGCCTCCGTCCACGGTGCAATCGAAGGCATACGCACATGTTCGGTTTGCGGTGCATTCCGCCGCCTGGCAGGTTTCGGACGCACAGTCCGTGGCGGAGCAACATTGGTCGGGCGAGATGCACCCGGACACTGGACAACAGATCATCCCCTCGGGGCAGCATTCGCCGCTTAGGGCGCAATACTCGTGCCGAGACGGACAGCAAAGCTCCTCGCCGTAGCAGCAGGCGTTGTCGCAGCATTGCACCTCGCCATTCGAACAGCAGGCGGGACCACAGATCGTCGAAACGGTCGGGCAGACGCAGGTATTGCCGTCTCAGTATTGCCGCCTTGGGCACGCCTCTGGTTTCGGAGTTGGTGTGGGTCGCTGGCGGCACTGGCTGGACGGATCGTTGTCCCGGTGAGCGCTCCGCCACCCAGACCGAGCAGCCCTTTGAGCACCTGAGGCCGGCTGCCGCCGGCTGCAAGCGAACACGCCAATGCATCGAACCGTCGATCATCCGCGATCTTTTCTCCGCACCGCGAACCCGCCCGAATGCAACGCCGAGATGTTTTCGGGTTCGCGAGAGCATCACCGGGAAGCCGCAGAGCGCCGATCTCCAGTCGCGATCGAGTGCATATCTCGGGGCTCAGGCTGTGCGTGCGCGCTCGAAGTCGAGGATACGGGCGAGATCGGCGCACAGGGTTTCGAATGCGTCGCGGCCGACCAGGTTGGCGTATTCGGATTCGATCTCGACCTTGAGATCGTGGGCGGCGCGGAGGTACTCCCAGCCGGCATCGGTGAACTGCACCAGCGCGGCGCGCCGGTCGGCAGGATCGGGAGCGCGCGTCACGAGCCCCTGCCGCTCGAGATCGTCGATGACGTGCCCGGCGCCTTGCTTGGTCATCCCGGCCCGCTCGGCGATAACCGTGGCGCGGGTTCCCTCCAGATCGATATGCGGCAGGATGGCGGCATGCGCCGCGCCGAGCTGGTCGTAACCGCGGGCGCGTAGCAGCTCGACCGCATGGGCGCTATAGGCGCGGTGGGCTTGCAAGAACAACCGTCCGATGTGGTGATCGCGCACGCCGCGAATCTGGTCGCGCTCCCTGCTGGATGGGGTCATGGTGTAGCTCTTGACGATTTAGACAATGGGGTTTACCATCCGATTGGACAACCTGGTTGACTTTACCATCTGGCCGGCCGGCCGTCGAGCATCGTTGTTATGGAGCGTAGGAACATGAAGGTCATTCGAGAAGCGCATTTGGAGTTCGTCGAGACGCCGGGCGCGAACGCCACGGTGGGCGTCGCGACCCCGAGCCGGGGCGCCGAGGAGGTGAGCGTCATCCGCCAGCGGCAACAACCGGGCGGCGGCAATCCTGCCCACGTCCACGATCGAGAAGAGGTCATGATCGTGCTGCACGGGTCGGTCGCCGTAGCGCTGGACGGCGAGACGATCACCCTGGAAACGGGCGATACGCTGATCGTCCCGGCGCGGACCGCGCACCAGCTGTCGAATGCCGGGGAGACCGAAGCGGAATGGCTGCTGGTGGCTCCGGCGGGCGTTGGCTTCTTCCATGCGAGCGGCGAACG
>DASTFJ010000136.1:0-2074 GCA_035708745.1 Thermomicrobiales bacterium
CGCGGGGAGCCGGAATCAGCTCCCCGCGGATCGCAGCAATCTCAACCAGTTACCAGTTACTGATACCGGCTATTGAGCTCGCGCACCTGATCGCCGAGCGCCTTGAGTCCTTCGGCGATATCGGTATCGCCCGAGAGGATCGGGATGATCCCCGCGCCGATGGTGGTCATCGCCTCGCCGAAGACCGGCTGCTTGTACCAGGTGCCGGGATACTGATCGACTGCCAGCGTCCAGACTTCATTGAAGTTGAATTCGCCGAAGGCATCGCTGCGCACCGAATTCCAGGCGTCGCTCTGCAAGTACGGCAGATACGGGGGCAAGATGCCCCATTGCCCGCAGGCTTCAGCGCCTTCCATAGTGCCGAGCGCGGTCACCATGAAGTTCTTCACTTCTTCTGGATGCTCGGTCCAGATACTCGACGCAATCGCCGCGCCGCCCATATTGGCGGTCAACAACGAGCCCTCGCCTGCCGACGGCAACAGCGCAACTCGCCACTGCCCGAGCCCGCCGGTCTCGTCCATCGCATTCGGCTCGATCCCGAATCCTCGGTACCAGACTGCCTGCGGCGTCGCCGCCACATTGCCGGCGGCAATCTCGGCGAAATAGTTCTCCTCGAACGGCTCCTCGTCGATCGCGATGTCCGCCTGATAGAGCTTTTGCGCCATCGTCATCGCCTGGATGCCCAGATCGTTGTCGAAGGTCACTTCGGTGCCATCGGCATTGGTGATGCCGCCACCTAGCTGGCAAAGGATGAACGACCAGAGATACGCGGAAGACGCCGTGCCGGTGGTCGGAATCACCAGCGAGGCCGCACCGGTCTTGTCCTTGATCGTCTTCCCGATCTCGAGAAAATCATCCCAGGTCCACGAATCGGGAATGGTCACGCCCGCTTCGTCCAGCTTGTCCTGCCGGTAGTAGATACCGACCGTCGCGATATCGCCGGGGAACGCGGCGTACTTCTCCGTGGACGGGATGAAACACTCAGCCGTCTTTCCGGGAGAGAGATCTTCCTGCTCGGCAGTCACGATATCGGTCGTGTCGAGCAGCACCCCTTGCTTGCCCAGCTCCTGCACCATATCGATCTCGGGCCAGAAGATATCCGGCATTCCCTCGCCATTGGCGGCCACCGCGGCGCGCAGGATCGCGACGTCGTTCTGCTCCATCATGTTGAGCTTGACGTTCGGGTACTTGGCTTCGAAGATCGGTTTGACCAGATCGAACGGGTGATTCGCATGGACGAAGACGTTCAGAGTGATCTCGTCCTGGAATTTCGAGCTCAGCGCCCGCCCGGTCGTTGCCGGCGCGGCCAGTGCGCTGCCGCCCAGCATGGCGGCGGCGCCCAATCCGGCGCCGGAAGCGAGCACGCCGCGGCGAGTCAGCTTGGTGTTCTTCATCGATGTCGTCTCCTTCGACGCTTGGTTTCGTCCGCGCGGTCCCACAACGGTCCGCGCTCGCTCGAATGGTTCGTCTGCTCCCTGTCAGACTCGTTCGATACCTACTCCCTCCTTGGCTGCGCTACGGTTCGGCAATGTCGATCTGGTGTTGCACGACCGATGCGGTATAGGCAACATGCTGGGTCATCTCCTGGGCCGCTCGTTCGCCATCGTGGGCGGCAAGTGCCGCGCAAATGCGGCGGTGATGGCGCATCGCTTCATCGATCGAGCCGGGATGGTCGGCCACCAGCACCACCACGTCCTGCATCATCCCGCGCACGCTGGCGACCATGACTTCGAGATAGGGATTGCCGGCCGCGGCCGCGATGATGGTGTGGATCGCATTATCGACCGAGGAAAATCGATCCCAGTTGGGTTGGCCATCCGCATCCGGCTCATACCGGTCGAGAGCGGCCTCGAGCTGAGCGATCTGCGCCGGAGTCGCCCGTTCCGCCGCCAGGCGAACCGCATCGACCTCCAGCAGCCTGCGAAATTCGAAGAGTCGTTCGACTGCATCGCTGTCCGGCGAAACGGAAAGCACGATGGCGCGGGTGACCGACTCGATCGGCCGGTTACGCACATAGAGTCCGCTCCCCTGCCGCGATTCCACCAGCCCCTGCGCGGACAGCACCTTGATCGCC
>DASTFJ010000137.1:0-6402 GCA_035708745.1 Thermomicrobiales bacterium
AAGCGCGCCCAGGAGTGCTCGCCGCTCGAATCGGTAATGGTGGCATCGGCCCAGGTGACGCCGTTGTCGGTGGAGACCTCCACCTTGGCGATAGCGCCGAGGCCGGACCAGGCGTAGCCGGTGATGGGGACCTGGCCAGCCTTCACCTGGGTGTCGTAGGCGGGCGTCCAGATGGCGGAAGAAACCGGCATCTCGCGCACGGGGCGGAGCACTTCTTCCTGGGGGGTGATAACGATGTAGTTATTGACATTGAAGTCGCCCTGGAAGGTGTGATCGAGCACGGTCAGGCCGATGATCCACTTGGTGGAGGCGATACCGCCCCAACCGGGGACGAAGAGGCGCACCGGGCCGCCGTGGGGCGCGGGAAGCTCTTCGCCGTTCATTTGCATGACCAGCATGGTGTCCACGCCCATGGCGATGTCGATCGGCAGCCCGCGCTGCATTTCGACGAAGTCACCGCCCTGGGAAACGACATCGATTGCGCCGTCTTTGACGCCGGCCTGGTCGAGCACGACATGGAGGGGCACGCCGGTCCACTCGGCATTGCCGATGGCGTCATTGCGCCACTGACCGCCTTTGGCCGCGGGATTGAAAAAGCCGCGGCCGTTGCCGGAACATTCGAGGAATGACTGGTAGGTGCGCATCGGCATACCGCGGAGATCGTCCAGTGTGAGCTGGAGCGGGGTATCGACGTGACCGCCCACCGAGAGGGTGTATTTCGATGGATCGTCGAGCTGGGCGGACGGACCGTGCGATCGGATGAAGAAGGCGTTGTTGTCGACATCGAACCCCGTCACCAAGTCGGGCGGGGTGCCGAAGTTGAAGCCGCCGTGCGCGATCAGGGGCTGATCGACCCCCACGGACTCCAGCGATTTGGCCGGGTCATCGTTGGGTGGGATGATGGTGAACGGGCTGGTGAGCTCGGGCAGCGCCACGGGACTGCCGCCAGGCATGGGAGAGCCGCTCGCCGGGGTGGCGGCATCCTGGGCCCAAGCGCCGTCGGCCACGATCGAGGCGATGACCGGCATGGCGAATCCGGCCGCGGCCAGTCGCTTGATCAAACTCCGGCGATCGTAGCGGGGAGTATTCGGTTCGGTGGCGACCGTCATGCTGTCTATCCTTTCCTGAACGCGACTTTGAACCGGGTTGTTCGTTATTCGTAGAATCACACGTTCGCGCCAATCTGGCAGTTTTGCGCAGGTAATCCGGCGCAACACGCCAGAATATTCATGATTCAATATTCAATGATTGGATACTCTGCTATTGAGAGAGATCGATGAGCGGGCACAGCGGTACTTCGCCACGGTCGTTCGGTGAACTGGTTTCGACCTTGGAGGTCGGCTCGGTGCGGACCCAGAGAGGTCCCTCCACTCCACTCCGCTGCGCTTCGGTCGGGACCACGAAGGGGCTAGACCGAGCGGCGGGCACGAGGGTTGGCGAATTCGTCGAGACCGGCGGCGATGAGGAAGAGGGCGACGAAGACGATGACGATGATGATGACCGGCGGCAGGAACCACCACCAGAGACCGTGGAGCAATGCGGCGTAGTAGTTGGTCCAATAGATGGTGACGCCAAGGGTATTGGTTTCGAGCGAGCTGAGGCCAAGGATTTCCAGACCCACCGAGGCGAGCACGGCGGAGGAGACGGCGGCGACGAAGGTGGCGGCCAGATAGGGGAGGAGATTGGGCATGATCTCCCGGAAGATGATGGCGTGCGGGGGCGCGCCGGACATGCGCGCGATCTGGATATAGCCGCGCTCGCGGATGGAGAGCGCCTGGGAGCGGATGGTGCGGGTGGGATAGAGCCAGGAGAGCGCGGCGACGACTACCGCCATCTGGGTGAGCGACAGCGAGGCGTGCAGCGAGATCGCGAAGAGGATGAGCACCAGGATCGGCGGGATGGTGAGTCCGACATCGACGACGGTCTTGATGATGGTGTCGATCCAACCACCATAGAAGGCGGCGATCAATCCAAGCGCGGTGCCGATCGTGACGCCAACGATGCCGGCGAAGAAACCGATGTAGAGCGTTTTCGGCGTTCCGACGACCATGACGGCCAGGATGTCGCGCGCCTGGCGGTCGGTGCCGAGTGGATGATCCCAGCTCGGTTCGAGATTGGGCAGCCCGGAAAGGGGGGCGGCTTTGGAGACATCCCAGAAGATGCGGCCGAGTCCGGCAAAGAGGAGCACGGCGAGCAAGAGCAGCAGGCCGATAGTCAGATTTCGGTTGCGGCGAAGATAGCGCAGCATCGGTCTAGCTCTCGTACTGAATGCGCGGATCGAGCAGGGGATAGATCAGATCGAGCACCAGGGTGGCGAGGGCGACACCGAGCACGACGGTGAAGATGATGCCCTGGATGACAAAGTAGTCGAACTGGCGGATCGAGAAATAGAGCACCCCGCCGATGCCGGGGTAGTTGAAGATCACCTCCACCAGCAGCGCGCCGGAGAGCACCTGACCGAGCGAAAGCGCCAAGCCGGTGGTTTGCGGCAGCAGCGCGTTGCGCATGGCGTAGTGGGTGAAGAGGGTACGTCCCTTGAGACCGCTCGCCTCGCCGAAGACCATATAGTCCTCGCCTTCGGCGGTGACCATCATGCCGCGCATGCCGATGGCCCAGAACCCGATCTGGGCCAGCAGGATGGCGAAGGCAGGCAGAATCGAATGGCGGATGACGTCTTCGGCGAAATCGAGATTCCAGCCCGGGAAGGTGCCGGGCGTGTAGCCACCGAAGAGCGGGAGCCATTGGAGTTTGAAGGCGAAGATGTAGACCAGCAGCAGACCGAGCAGGAAGAACGGCACCGCCGAGAAGGTGAGCAGCGGCGGAAGCAGATAGCGGATCCATTTGGGAGAGCGCGGCCAGGCCATGAGCGCGCCGAGGATGGTGCCGATGATGAAGGCCAGAACCGTGGCGGTGAAGAGCAGCCCCGCGGTCCACGGAATCGCCTGGCGCATGACCGTGGCGACGGTGGTGGGGTAGTTGGCCATCGAATAGCCGAAATCGAGCCGGAAGACGCCGGAGAGATAACTCAGATATTGACGCCAGAGGGGATCGTTGAGGCCGAATTTTTCCTGGTAGACCTCGACCATCTGCTGCATGCCGGTTTGGGCGGCGCCGCCGGCGGCGGCTTGCTGCAGCAGCTTGGAGCGAATGGGATCGCCACCGCCGATGCGCGGAAGGAAAAAGTTGAGACTAGCGGCGGCCCAGACGATGACGAAGAAGAGGAAGATGCGTTTGATGAGATAGTCGACGCGCATCGAGTTTTCCTAGAGCGGGTCCGGAGGCCGGGGTCCGGAGGCCGGAGACAACAGTTGAGAGCCAAGGGTCAAGAGTCGAGGGTTCCGAGACGAGTGAGTTGGCGGGTTTCGAGGCGATGGTGTTGCTACAGCAGGACACGGAGGTCGTTCACTACGGCCGCGTGGTTGATGGGGCCGCGGAGGGACACAAAGGTCCTTGGCTACGACCGGAGCGGGTCCGTCCCCGGCATGGTGATGCCGGGGACGGACCGATGCGCGTTGTTTAGGAAGCCGCGGCCGGCTGGAGCTTGTTGAGAATGAGCGGGAAGGTGAAGTGCCAGAAGGCGCCGTTCACGTAGGCATTCTCGGCGGTCGGCCATCCGGTCCAGTAGGTCTGGTTCATGGGGATGCGGTGGTACCACTCCTGGATGGGGATATCGGGCAGCTCGGGCAGCCAGATCTGCAGGGCGCGCAGCCACTGGTCGATCAGCATGTCCTGCTCGACCGGCGCGGTGACCGCCATTTCGTCGACGATACCGTCGAAGCCATCGTTATGCCAGCGAGAGAAGTTGAGCCCATTGCCGCCGGGGACCGCGACCGATTTCGACTGGTAGAGCACCAGGGTGTCGTACGGGTCGCCGGCGATGCTGCCGCCGTGTCCGAAGAGGGAGGCATTCCAGTCGCCGGGTCCGAAGCGGTCGAAGAAATCGGGTGGTTCGGAATAGGCCGCGTCGACGCCTTGCTGCTTGAGCTGCTCGACGATCACCGGGCCGATATCGCCCATGACCTGGAAGCTCTCGATCGGCACATTGAGCACGGTGCCGTCTTTTTCCCATTTGCCGTCGCCGTTCTTGGCCCAGCCAGATGTGGTGAGCAGCTCGGCGCCCTTGTCGGGGTTGTGTTCGAGGGTGGGGTATTGCGTCAACAGGTCGGCGGCCGCGTCGATGAACGGTTGCAGACCGGGATAGGACGGGAGCGGCAGCGGCCAGATGGAACCGGCGCCGCCGAGCGCGACCTGGATAATCTGCTCGCGGTCGAGGAAATAGCTCAACGCCCAGCGGACATTGGGGTCGGTATAGGGCTCGCGCTCATTGTTGACATAGAGGGAGGTCGGCCACCAGTCGACATAGCCATAGGGCATCTCGTTGCCGGTATGGGTGGTGATATTCGGGTTCTGGGCCAGCACGGTTTCGATGGTCAGCGGGCGCAGGTCGACCGAGCAGTCGATCTCATTGGAGATGAACTGCTGCGCGAGCTGCTCGTCCGGCACGGCTGGGAGATAGACGATCCGCTTGGGCGCGGGCAGCGCATCGACCAAGCCTTGATCGAGCGCCCACCAGGTGTCGGCGCGGTCGATGACCTTCTGCTCCGGCGAGGTGTAGATCAGCCGCCAGGGGCCGGTGGTGGCGGGGATGCCGTTGGCGATATCGAGATTCTTGAAGGTGGTCCAGTCCTGCCCTTCGAAGACATGCTTCGGCACGATCGGCAAGCCGATGTCGTATTTGTAGGTCATGAAGTACATGAAGCGCGGGGCCGGGATCTTCATGAGGACGCTGACGGTGGTGGGATCCACCGCGGTGGCCTTGTCCACGAAGGTCTGGACATTGACACCCCAGGTAACTGCCGGACCGAGCTCGGTCAGGGAGTTCAGGGTGAAGGCAACGTCGTCAGCGCTGAACGGCTCGCCGTCACTCCAGGTGACCCCGTCGCGCAGCTTGATCGTAAGCTCGGTGTAGTCCTCGTTGTACTCCCACGATTCGGCCAACCAGGGGATGGTCTCATCGGCGAAGGCGCTGTAGAAGGCGAGGGGCTCGTGCAGGATGCCGAGGCCGTTCTGGTGACTGGCGCCGACCAGGTACTCACTCCAGAGCTCCTGATCGACATAGCGGCCGGCCTGGCCGGACCAGCGCAGGATGAGTGTTTCCTCGCGGGGAACGTCGGGAATGTCCTGGGCGGCAACGCTGCCGATCGCGGCCGGACCGGCGACCTGGGTAACGGCCGCCGCGGCGGCTGCTCCCTTGGCGAGGGTTCGACGAGAGAGTTTGAACGAGTCGAGCTCCGTCACTGACCGTCTCCTCTATATGGCGTACGCAGCCTGTCGACGGCTGCGGGCAAAGCGTCTCTCACAGCGGGACGCTGACCGAAAGCGGCGATGAAAAGAACTCTCACCCAAGGTAAGAGCCGGCACATATGCGCTTCCGATGGTGATCCGCAGAATAGCATATACAATGTGCCCGAATGCAAGCAGACCGAATCGGGCGCGGGACGGACAAGCAGCGAACAGCGGTGTTCGCGGCCTCGCGGCGGCACCAGAAAACGAGCGAGACGAGTCGATGACGACACCGGTCAGGGAAGACGACATCCGGCCCGAGCCCAAACGCGAGGTGCTGCGGGTCGACGGGTTGAAGGTGCATTACTTCACCGAGGCCGGGCCGGTCAAAGCCGTCGAGGGGGTCTCGCTCGTGCTGCATGAGGGCGAGCGATTGGGGCTGGTGGGCGAATCAGGCAGTGGCAAATCGACCATTGCGCTGGCATTGATGCGCCTGATCAAACCACCGGGCAGGATCGTCGACGGTTCGGTGGTCTTGCAGGGTGACGAGCTGCTGACGATGAGCGAAGAAGCGATGCGCCGGGTGCGGCTGAAGCGGTTGTCGCTGGTGGCGCAGGGGGCGATGAACTCGCTCAATCCGGTCAAGCGCATCCGGGATCAGGTGGCCTACGGGCTGCGGGACCATGAGGTCGAGAAGGAGGGCGCCGCGTTCAATTCCTTTTTGGGCGAGCTGCTGGAGCGGGTGGGATTGCAGCCCAATGTGGCCCGGATGTACCCGCACGAGCTGAGCGGCGGCATGAAGCAGCGGGTCTGCATCGCGATTGCGATCAGTCTGAATCCTCAGGTGATCATCGCCGATGAGCCGACCAGCGCGCTCGATGTGGTGGTGCAGTGGCAGGTCATCGATACGTTGCGCAAAGTGCAGCAAGAGCTGGGCGCGGCCACGATCCAGATCGGCCACGATATGGGCCTGATGGCACAATCGGTCGACCGCTTGGGCGTGATGTACGCCGGAACGCTGGTGGAGCTGGGATCGATCCGCAGTATCTTCCGCAATCCGCTGCACCCCTATACCCAGTTGCTCATCGGCAGCCTGCCGTCGCTGACGCAGAAAGAGAC
>DASTFJ010000138.1:0-11585 GCA_035708745.1 Thermomicrobiales bacterium
TGCCGCGCGCCTGATCGACCCCCGTCTCCTTCAACCAGGAAACGACGATCCGGCGCGTCGGTCCTCCATCTTCGGCCGCCCGTTCGATCGCAACACCGTCCCCCCACGCGGTCCGACCCTGGTTGCCCCAGGACCCCCCTACGCGCGGCGACACTGCTGCCGGCAGCCAACCTGTCAATGTGCCACGCTGATTCGTCAACGCGCGAGCAAAAAGAAAACCGCCCTTATGAGGGCGGGCACCGCCAAGCCTCGACGTCTTGCGTCTCAGCCCCGATCGTCTCTGACGATCTACAAAGCGGAACCCTCCGGTCTCCTGCTCGCGCTCGATTCAGCGCGTGTCAGCATTTGCTGACGGAGGGAGATTATAGGCATGCCGGTGCATGGGTGTCAAGGGATTTTGGAGGCAATTTGCGAGCAGTTTTGCGGACTGGATCAGGATCCCGATCCGCTTAGGCAAACGCGGCTCGATGGGCACCTCTCTATACTTCCTCGGGGCCCGACTCGAACCCGAATTTTCTAGCTTGAAAGGCGTCTCCAGATGGTCAAATCCCCTGTCATCGGCATCACAGCCGGACTCATGACCGAAGAACAGGATTATGGAACGGTCACTCGCCATCGCGTTTCGGCCGATTATTCCGAGGCGGTTCTCGCCGCTGGAGGACTCCCGATCATTTTGCCGCCCCAAGACGGTACGATCGACGCCATCCTGGAGTTGGTCGACGGCCTCATCTTTAGCGGCGGCGCCGATATCGATCCGGCACTCTATGGTGATACCGAAGTGCATCCAGCGACCTATGACATCAGCGCCGCGCGGGACCGATTCGAGATCGACCTCATGAAGGGCGCAGTTGCGCGAGATTTGCCGGTGCTGTGTATCTGCCGGGGTATCCAGGTGCTGAATGTCGCACTTGGCGGATCGCTCGTGCAACACATCGACGACCAGATCGAGGAGTCCTTGACGCACCGGCAACAGGAAGCGGCCATCGCCGCGAACCAGCCCAGTCATCAGGTCACACTCGTGGAGGGGAGCTTGACGGCTCGCGTCTTCGACGCGGCGGCCATCCCCGTCAACTCTTTCCACCATCAGTCCATTGCGGCTCCGGCGAACCAGGTGCGCGTCGAAGGCGTTACTGGCGACGGAGTCGTGGAAGCGGTCTCAGTACCGAGCTGCCGGTTCGTGCTTGGAGTCCAGTGGCATCCGGAGATGCTCTTCAAGTCGGTTCCCGAGCAACTCAAACCGTTCGAGGGGCTGGTTACAGCGGCAAGAGCCGCTCTTCCGGAACCAGCTGGAGTCTGACGCATCGGCAAAATGCAACAAAGAAGTACGAGAGAACGGAGGCCGTTTGGCCTCCGTTCGTGAATCTCGAGCGACGTTGCGCTACTTCGCCGTGTGCCGGAGTCCGATTGGGTTGCCGTCGGCATCGGCGAGCACGGCAATTCTGAACCCCGGCGAAACCTCGTTTGGCTCCGCGGTCACCGTGGCCCCAGCCGCGGTCAATGCGGCGATCGTCCCTTCGAGATCGTCGACATCCCAGTAGGGCAGCGGTCCCGCCGTTCCATGGGGATCGAGTCCAATTTCTCCTTCTCCAGTCCGGTATCCGATGTAATACTCCGAATCGACATACGGCCCGACCCCAAGCAGCGCCGTGTAGACGGCCTTGGCTGTTTCGACGTTGGAAACAGGCATAACGATCAGCGGCGGATACGACATGGTTTCATTTCCTTCCTGTACGATGGAACGGCCATGTGCCGTTCCCGTCATGACATCCCGACAAGGGTTCATCGACATGACGAAGCGCGAAGGGAAAATGTGACCGGTGATTCCGACCGAGGTGGTCGCAGCAACATTCGAACAGGAACGCCCGCGCTTGCGGGCCGTTGCAACCGGTGTCCTGGGCTCGACCCACGAGGCCGACGACGCGGTGCAGGAAGCCTGGTTTCGGCTCGATCGCGCCGATATCGCGAATATCGACAATCTGAGCGGTTGGTTGACCGTCGTGGTCTCTCGCATCGCGCTAGACCACGTGCGTTCACGCGCCAGCCGCCGGGAAGTAACCATCGACACTCCAGGGGCCTTCGAGATCGCGGTCGAAAGCTCAGCCGAATCGGCGGTCATCCTCGAGGAATCGGTCTACGAAGCGCTTACGCATGCGCTCGATCGACTTTCCCCCCTCGAATCGGCCACCTTCGTATTGCACGATCTCTTTCGATTACCGTTCGATGAGATTTCGGCGATCATCGAACGATCGCCCGAGGCAACCCGCAAGCTTGCAAGCCGCGCTCGGCAGAAAATCTCCGCATCCGATCTTCCTCGAACCGCACCAGGACAATCGCATCGGGCAATCGTCGAGGCGTTCTTTGCCGCGGCGCAAAGCGGAGACTTGAATGGGCTGATCGCTCTCCTGGCGCCGAACGCTGTCCTGCGCGCCGACCGAGCTGCCGCGCAGATGGGCATTCAAGCCGAAATCAACGGCAGCAACGAGATTGCCCGGCAACTGGTGGGCAAGGCTCACGCCGCCCGCATTGCCTGGATCGACGGCGACCCGGGAGCCATTTGGGCACATCGCGGCGCCGTTCGCGCGACGTTTGGATTCTCGATCCAAGGCGACGAAATTCAGGAAATCTGGCTGCGCGCAAATCCGGTGTTTCTCGAATCGATCGACATCGAGATCGAACCGGCACAAATACGCCGAAGCGCCGGAGAAGTGGACTCCTCCGGCGCTTCGTGCTGAGCTATCGGCTGGCAGCTGCCAACTCATCCGAGCGGGTGGCTTTGGCCGGTTTGCCGCCGGTCAATAGCGGCTTGCGATTCTTGTTGAACTTCGGCGGCATCACCGCTTCGAGCACATCGTCCATCGTCTTGACCGGGATGAAGGTCATCTTCTCCTTCAACTCGTCCGGCACATCGTCGAGGTCGACTTCGTTGCGGTAGGGCAGCACGAACCGGGTCAAACCGGCCCGGCTGGCCGCCAGAGACTTCTCTTTGATGCCACCCACCGGCAGCACCTGACCGCGGAGAGTGATCTCCCCCGTCATCGCCACATCCTCCAGCACCGGCGTGCCGGTCAGCAGCGAGATGATGGCGGTGGTCATCGCCACACCGGCCGACGGACCGTCCTTGGGCACGGCGCCCGCCGGAACGTGGATATGGATGTCCGAGTTCTGGAAGAACTCCGGATCGATCTTCAAATCGACGGCGCGGGAGCGCACAAAGGAAAGCGCGGCATGCGCCGATTCCTTCATGACATCGCCCAGTTGACCGGTGACCTGCAACGATCCCTTCCCCGGCATGCGGGTGGCTTCCAGGAACATGATGTCCCCGCCGACGCTCGACACTCCGACGCCTATCGCCACACCCGGCTGGCTGGTGCGTGCCGCCAGCTCTTCATAGAAGAAGCGTGGCCGCCCAAGCGCGTCCCGAACCTGCTCGATCGACACCTCGGCCGGAGCGTCCTGACCCTCTGCGACCTTGGTCGCGATCTTGCGGGCCACCGAGCCGATCTCCCGCTCAAGCGAGCGAACGCCGGCTTCGCGGGTGTAGTGCTGGATGATCTGCATCAGCGCCGCATCGGTCCAGGAAATGTCCAGATTGGCGATCCCGTTGGCCTTCATCTGCTTCGGAACCAGGTACTTGCGCGCGATGTTCAGCTTGTCGTCGTCGGTGTATCCGGCGAGGTTGATGATCTCCATCCGGTCACGCAGCGGCGCCGGGATCTGATCGAGCATATTCGCGGTCGCGATGAACATGACCTTCGAAAGGTCGAATGCGACATCGAGATAGTGATCGCGGAAGTTGTTGTTCTGCTCGGGATCGAGCACTTCCAGCAATGCGGACGACGGATCGCCCCGCCAGTCGGCGCCGAGCTTGTCGACCTCGTCCAGCACGAAGACCGGATCGTTGGTGCCGGCGCGACGGATCGCCTGGATGATGCGGCCCGGCATGGCGCCCACATAGGTTCGCCGGTGACCGCGAATCTCGGCTTCATCGCGCACGCCGCCCAGCGACATGCGGGTCAGCTCGCGGCCGAGCGCTCGCGCGATCGATTGTGCCAGGCTGGTCTTGCCGACGCCTGGAGGGCCGACGAAACAAATGATCGGCTCGCGGTTGAGCGTCAGATTCGCGTCGTCGATCTCCCCATCCTCGCCTTGCTCCGCCCGGAGCGCGGCGAGCTGGTCCTGTTTGAGCTTGCGCACCGCCAGGTATTCCAGGATGCGATCCTTGACCTTTTCGAGGTCATAGTGGTCCTCATCCAGGATCTGGCGCGCCTTCTTGATATCGATCTCGCCCTCGGTGCTCTTGTTCCAGGGCAGCGCCGTCAACCAATCGAGATAGGTTTTGATGACGCCATACTCGGCCGCGGCCGGTGGCAGCTTGGAGAGCCGATCGAGTTCGCGGCGCGCTTCGCGCTCCGCTTCCTCGGGCATGCCGGCTTCTTCGACCTTCTCGCGCAGCTCGGTAATCTCGGCTTCGGTTTCGCTTTCTTCGCCCAGCTCGCGGCGGATCGCTTTCATCTGCTCGCGCAGGTAATACTCCCGCTGCGATTTGCCGAGCTCTTCCTGGACCTCGGTCTGCAACCGCTTGCCGAGCTCGAGCACATCGAGCTCCTTGGTAATGAACTGGTTCAGATAGGCCAGCTTGTCCTGCAGGGTGTCGATCTCGAGCAGCTTTTGCCGTTCTTCGGGCTCCATGCGCAAGTTGCTGGCGACCATATAGGCCAGATGCTGGGGATCGTCGATATTGAGCGCAGCGGTCACCAGCTCGTCTGGCAGGTGGGGCACCAGCTCGACCAGCCGCTGGAAAAGCTCCAGGGTGTTGCGGCTGAGCGCCTGCACTTCGGCGGAATCGGTCTGGTCTTCCGGCAAGCGGCGGACTTTGGCGACCAGGTATGGCTCTTCCGCCACCCAATCGATCACCTGCATCCGTTCGTTTCCCTGGATAGCCAGACGGACGCTGCCATCGGGCACCCGCATCATTTGCAGAATCGTGCCGATAACGCCAATTTGGTGTACTTCGCCCGGTCCGGCGCCTTCCTGCTCCGCATCGTGTTGCAAGACGACGCCCACCGAGCGGTCGCCCGACATGACCTCGTCGATCAGTCGCAGCGAGCGCGCCTGAGCAGCGGCCAGCGGGACGACGGTTTGGGGAAAGACGACGGTACCGCGCAGCGGCAGGATCGGGAGCACGAACTCCAGCTGCTCGCCGGCCGGATCGCCGGAGGAGCCGAGCGGTCCCAGCTCGATCACATCTGTGGCCGCATCGTTCACGGCTCGGTCTTTCACGTTCTTGTCCTTGTCTTTCTTGGATTTCTTTTCATTCTTCGGCTTGGCCATGCCCTACTCCTGACCTTCAGGCAATGCCTGGGCATCGCCGCGCTTCGGCACAATGGTGCGCGTACGGGCCCGAGGAAGCTCGATGCGCAACAGGCCGTTGGTGTACTCGGCGTTCACCGCATCCAGATCGACCGGAAACGGCAGGTAGATGTCCGCGGCGAATTCCCCGTAGGGAATGCCAATCTCGCGGTAGCGGCGTTGGGTGCCCGATTGCGGATCGGTGCGGTATCCACGAATGGAGACCTGATCGCTATCGGCAATGATTGTTAGATCGTCTTCACTCACCCCGGCGATTTCCGCCAGGATCACCAGCGCGCGATCAGTTTCATAGACCTCGACCGGCGGGCGCCATGCGCCCCGCGTGTGTGACGGGAAGCGGGGCCGGGGCGGAAACAACGCGCGAAAGACCTCTTCCATCTCCTGCTGGAGACGTTCGGGATTGCGCGCCACCGTCCGGCGAACCACTACAACCATAGATTTCGACCTCCTCTTCGGCTGGCATGGCTGCTGGTCGAGGGATGAGACGAGGCCGGAGCATTCGATCGACGATCGTCCGGGGCCGTTCTGCCAGTTCGCGCCATGACTGGAATCATTATACATGCAACATCGCTAACTTGCTACGGATTGTATCAAGTATTGGTTACGATTTGTAAGTGATTGTAGCAGAGCACCTCAAGGCCGACGAATTCTGCGGAGCGCGGGAATTGCGCGGTTTCGGGTATGGCTGCGCCCTGGTCGGACGCAGTGTTTTGGTTGGTGCGTCTGATTTCTCGACGAGCGATCACTCTTTTTTCGTTGAGTCCGCGCGAAGAGCCTTGGGTGACGGCAGGAGGTTGCCGGGCGGTTGTCTCTGGGGCACTGCCCAGGTCATGCATCGCCACCCCGTCCTCGACCACCAGCTGTTGTGGGAGTACCTGGGGCGCGGACTCGTAGAGTCCGTCCGCCGATGTGCCGCTTGTTGGTAGAGTAGCACATATGTTCTCATCGCGTCAAGAGTGTGCGCGGTTTCGATTTTGGGAATGGTGGTGAATACGGTTGGTTATCGAGCCGCGCTCGACGGCACGGCGCGGAGTCCGTGCCCTACGACCATGGGGGTGCGAATTGGAGGCGGGGTTGCAGCCAACGAGAGGTCCCTCCACCCCGGTCGGGATGACGGGGGTTCGGTCGGGATGACGGGAGACGGTCGGGCTGCGGTCGGCGTCGAGATGACAGAGTGTGGGATCAGGCGATGGAGGGGATCAAGGCGCTCTCGTCCGGGGCTAGGGCGCCGGCGGTGAATTCGCTGTTGGGATTCCAGAGCATCCAGCCGCTGGCGCCGCCTTCCATGGTGGCACGGATCTCATCCCCGACCTGCTCCGGACCATACGGCGGATCGCCCATGGTGAAGTCCTGCAGCCATGGTCTGATCTTCAGCACCATGCCGGGGACCTTTGCCGCCGCTGAATTCATCGTGATCTGCAGTGTTTCATATGGAGCCGCATTCGGTTCCTGCTCCATCCCCAGCGGTCCCGCGGTGAAGTGAGATGGATAGGCCATCGGCGAGATGTAATCCACCACCTGGGTGAAATCGGCAAAACGCTGGCCGATTCCTTGATCGTCCGGATTGATGGCAACGATAGCGAAGACATCGGCCCCTGTTTTGACGCCATAGGTGGTGAGCTGGTCGCGCGCCATGGACAGGAATCCGACGATGGTCGATACGCGCTCGTCTTCCTGGTAGGTATGTTCCTTGCCGAATTCGGCGTTGGAAAGATCGCCGTCCGAAGGGAAGCGCACATAATCGAACTGGATTTCGTCGAAGCCCATTTCGGCGGCTTCGATCCCGAGATCGATGTTCGGTTGCCAGAGCTCCTGCTGGTACGGATTGACCCAGGCGTTGCCATTGGAACCGCGCCAGACCTGGCCGTCGGTGGTTTGCACCGCCAAATCGGGCCGGTTTTCGGCGACCACCGGATCGTTGAATACCACGATGCGGGCAATCGTATAGAGTCCGGCGTCCTGGAAACGCTGCACCAGCGAGGCCGGATCGAACGATGGCGTGACGGCATTGGCGTCGATGAAGAACTGGACGCCAGTGTCGTAGTAGACGTTGCCTTCTTTCATATCGATGACGACGGCATTGACCTCGGTGGTTTGGGCGAGGTCGATGATGCTCTGGATCGAGTTTTCGTCGGTCAGGTGAGCCCCGGTCAGGTAGACGGCTTTGATGTCTTGTCGTTCCAGTGTGACGTCGAGGCTCGTGGCCGAGGGAATCGATCGATCGGCGTAGCCCGAGGCCCAAATGCGAAGGTTGCTTCCATCGGGAACGCCGTCGAGCTGGAAGGTGCCGTCTTCGGCAGTCCGCGCGAAGGCGCTGCCTGACAAGATCGTGGCATCCCAAATGGGATGGCCTTGCGCGTCGGTGATCATGCCGCTGATGGTGGCGCCATCATTGCCTGCTAGAGCGGATCCCATGGCGGCAACGGTGGGCGCTTGCGCTACCGAGGTCGCTGGCGCTCGCGTGGGCGCCGTTGTCGGTTCGGCAGCGGTCGTCGGTTCCACAGCCGCGGTGGTTGGCGCGGTCAGGGGTTGGTCACTCGTGGAGCCGGGCGCCCGCGGTTGCAGTGCGATCTTCTGGCGGGCGTCGACATCCGAACCGGCGGTGCCATACACCGGCTCGAAACCGCTCGCGGAGATTTCGAGATCGACCGAGTCTTTGGGGAATTCCAGCGCGACCGTGCCGTTGGCATCGGTGGTCACCGAACCGCCGGGATAGCTGATCTGCGCGCCGGCGAGCGGCTGACCATTCTGCGCGCTGGTCACTTCGAATGTCAGCACGCGGGTCGCGGCAGCGCCACTGTCGTCGCCCCGAATGCCGAACCACCAGGTGAGCGCCCAGGCGACGAGTGCGATCACGAAGATCGAGCTGAGCCACCAGCTCACGCTTTCCCAACGCCGGCGCCGACGCGAGCGTCGATGCGAACCATAGGGAGCTCGTGCGGTGCGGTCGTACAAAATGGCTCGTTCCGGCATGAATGAACCTCCGGCCTGATACCGGAGGCGATACGGAATTCTACATCCGCCACTTCGTGCGCGACACTGGACCGTACCACCCGCACAACGAATGCCCTGATAATGTCCGCACAGCATGGGAATTGACACTCTCGCCGCGATCCTTTGATAATCATCAGGAACTGGGCGTTCTGGCGGGAATGCCCATCGCGAAGCTGGTCAGGAACGGCAACAAGCGTGCTCCAACGAACCGATGTCTTCGCGACCATGCGCGGCGACTTGCAACGGGTGTCCGATCGGGTCGTCGATGCGGCTCGGGTTCCCTACCCTCAAATCTCTGGAATTCTGGAAGAGATCGTTCGCTCAGGCGGCAAGCGCCTGCGGCCCATGTTGGTCTTGCTGGCCGGACGCGCCTGGAACTACGAAGAAGCGTTCGACACCCTGGTGGCGGCGGCCGCCGGGGTCGAGCTGTTGCACACTGCTTCGCTCGTGCATGACGATGCGGTCGACCATTCCGCCTTCCGGCGTGGCAAGCCGACATTGAATTCGCGGGTCGATACCGCGGCGGTCATTCTGGTCGGTGATTATCTTTTCGCTCAATCCGCGATCCTGGCTGCCTCGACCAACAATCCGCGTGTGGTGTCGGTCTTCTCCAACTCGCTGGGCGACATCTGCGACGGGCAGCTGATGGAGATGATGGACGCCCGCAAACCGGATCAAACCGAGCGGCAGTATTTGGCTCGCATCTACGGAAAGACTGCCTCGCTCTTCGGTTGCGCAGCGGAGACCGGCGCCATCATCGGGGGCGCCCCAGAGAATGCCATCTCAGCATTGCGAGGATATGGCGACGAACTCGGGCTGGCCTTCCAGATCATGGACGATGTACTCGATCTGACCGGTGGCGCGGAAACGCTCGGCAAGCCGGCCGGGCACGATCTGCTGCAATCGACCATCACTCTGCCGGTCATCTGTTACCTGCGCATGCTCGAAACCGGCGGCTCGGACTGGCGTGAGGTTCAGGCGATCGTCGATCGCTCGCGGCAGGACGACGCATTCGTGGCGATGGTGCTCGACAAGATTCGGGAATCGGGTGCGGTCGAGCAAGCGATCGCACAGGCCAACGATTACATCGAGCAGGCCAAGAATCGTCTGGACGTTGTACCAGATCCGGAGACTCGCGAGCTCCTTGTCGAGCTAGCCGATTCGACAGTCCGCCGCATTTCATAGAGTGCGTGTCGAAAGAATCTTCATCTGAAAGGAACGAGCGCGTCTTTGGGGTCTGCGGCGAGGCGGTTTCTCCACTCCGCTTCGCTCCGGTCGGGATGACGGGGAGGGCGCTCTACAGGGCGACCAGACTGGTTTCGTACATACGGGAAAAGAGGCGGTCCCAGGTGGAGGCGGTTGGATCGATGGAGCGCAAGTCGGCCTCGAGCTCGGCTGGCATTTCCGGCGTGAGCAGGATCGTCGCCTTGCGCGTGCTGTAGCGCTGCTCGACCGTCCGATCGAGGTACGCCGCCTCGTGCGACTGGCGTGGGCGTAAATCGGTCACCACCAGCAGCTCCGAGAACTGACAGCGCTGCCAAACCTGCTCGGTCACCTCGCGGGCAAACTCGAACTCGCGCCGCAATCGCTCGTTGCCCTCGTCCAATTTCACCTGCGGTTCGAGCTGGGGGAGACCCACCTCGTTGACGTATGCGGAAAGCGCGAAATCCCGCCAGGGCATCATGCACGCATCGACATCGCCACCGACATCGTCCAGCCGCCGTTCGATAAAGGTGGAGATGCGTTTTCCTCGTTTTCCTTCCGCATTGAAGATGAACCAGCCCTCGCCCTGGCGGAGCCGCTGCTCGAACGCATCGAAGTAGAGACTCAGGCGTTGCAGCAGATCGCGATCCTGTACGGGGGCCTGCTCGACCACCTCAGTTGCATCTGACATGACATCTCTCCACTTTCTTCGCGACCCGCTCGAAGGCCCTAGGTCACATCATCGTTCGTTCCGATACCAAGCCGCTCGTAGAACCGGGACATGAAGGTGAGCGCGTCGACTTCTTTGGCGACGTGGACGGAATCGCCGGCCACGATGCGTGATTCGCCGCGATGGACGTCGTCCAACTGCATCTCGATACTATGCCGCTCCCAGGTGATCAGATCGGGATCCAGGGCCGCGGCGACCGCCATTGCGTCGTGGATATAGGACTGCCCGGTTTCCGGATGCTCTACCCGCGAGCGATAGAGCGCCCGGATGATTTGCGCGGGTGGAGAATCGGAACGAACGATCAACGCCCAGACATCGGGGGTCACCGGAGCTTGGTGGGTGACATCCAGGCCAACCGCCATGAGCTCTTTCCAGCCGGCCCGAAAGACCTGATCGGCCGCTTCCGGATCCTCATAGAAATTGAATTCCGCATGTCGATGCGGCTTGATATTGCCTGGGGTCCAGTAGGCGCCACCCATGACCACCACTTTTTTCAGGAGGTTTGGCAGATCGGGCTCGACATTCAGCGCGATTGCCAGATTGGTCAGCGGGCCCAGACAGACCAGGGTTACTTCACCGGGCCGTTCTTGTGCGTGACGAACCATGGAGGCAGGACCACGATATGGGCCAACCCCCCGGGCGGTGTGCGGCAGATCCGCTCCGCCGGCGCCGTTATCGCCATGGGCATGTGTGGCGGTGAACAGCTGCCGGACCAGCGGGTGAGTCGCACCGGGATACACCGGCACCTCGGTTGCTCCCAGCAGATCGAGCACATCGAGGGTGTTGCGCGTGGCGTTCTCGACGGTCGTGTTGCCCGCCACCGTCGAAATGGAGAGCAAATCCGCGTCGGGCGAATGCACCGCCAGGCAGATTGCGGCGGCGTCGTCGATCCCGGTATCGACATCGAGAATCAGCGGAATGCGCTCGCTCATCGCACCAGACTCCCCTGCCTGCGCGTGGCTTCGGCGCTGATCCAGCCCGCCACCGGCGGCGTCTCGGTGATCTGCGATTCGGTGATCACATCGATGAACCACGGCCGCCCATCGGCGAGGGCCTTCGCCAGCGCCGGTTTGAACTGGTCCGGCTCAGTAATCTGCGTCGACAGAAAGCCGAATCCCCGGGCAATACCGGCGTAGTCGACCGGATTGAAATCGACCGAGAAATACTGGTCGTCGTGATAAAGGTGTTGCAGCTCTTTGATCCAGCCGAAGCTGCTGTTGTTGGCATGCACGAAGACGATCGGCAGGTTCAACCGCGTGATCGTCTCCAGCTCGCCACAGGACATGCC
>DASTFJ010000139.1:0-11725 GCA_035708745.1 Thermomicrobiales bacterium
GGTGCTTGCTGAGCAGGGCGGAAACGGCGACACGTCGCGGGTGCTCTCGGTCGTTCCCGGGGAGGACGGCCAGTGGTTCATCGATGAAGTCGGCCGGATGACCGAACCCGAAGTCGATGCGCTCGGTACTCCGATTGTCGACCAGGAGGAGATTTCCGCCCGGGCGACTGAATATGCGTCCACGCCGGTGACCGACCGTTTCCCGCTCGAGCTGACGGTTTCGATCACGGATATCGCGTCTGCGTCCGAGTCTTCTACGTTCTGCGCTGTCGCCGGTGGCACGCCGATTCCCTGCACCGTAGACGCCTCAATTTCCTTCATCGGTCCCTGGGGATACAACGAAATACCAGCCGATATTCCGTTCACCTTTACCTTCGTAAACGCGAGCGACCGCGCCACCCACATCACCTCGCCAGAGCTGGCGATCGATGTCGAGGTTCCAGCCGGCCAGCAGGTGGATGTCGAAGTCGATGCCGATCCGGGCAACTACGAAATCGTCTTCACCCAGGGTGACGCCACCTCGACCTGGACTTTCACCTTCGAGCCGAAAGACGGCCGCTTCAGCATGGGGTAGCGGCCATCTTCCGATAACACTCCAGCCGGCACCAGCGCCGGGATGCCCAACCATCCCGGCGCTGGTGTGTTCACCCCACCCCGCACACCCGGTAAGGGCAACCACAGGGGCCGCCTCTACCGAAAAACCGTAACGTCTCAGGACTCAGGACTCAGGACCGAATTCCATCGATCCTGTAGTCTCCAAAGATGACCGACGCCACGATCGATCGACCCAAGCGAGCTGCCCGAAAACAGGAGCAAAAGCCCTCCTATCGCTCGGTGCTGCAACGCGCCTCGGTGCAGATCGTCGCCCTCTCCCGCTTCATCTCCCGCATGGGCGGCCAGACCCTCAGCTACGGCATCATGGTCTTCCTGGCCGCCGCCGGGGCCAGCCAGTTCGAAATCTCGCTGGCGAACTCGGCGTCCTACCTGGCGGCGCTCCTCTTCGGGCTGCAAGGCGGTCTGCTGGCCGATTCCCGCCCGAAGCGGCAGATCCTCATGCTCGGTTTCGCCACCCAGGCGATCCTCTGCTTTGTCACCCCCGTTACCCTCGGCACCGATGTGGGCGCGCTGCTCTTCGTCATCTTCGTCACCAGCGCCATCACCCAGGTCGTCACCCCGGGGATGAAGTCGATCGTCGCCATCGTCGCCACCCCGGCCGAAGTCGCCACCACCAGCGCGCTGGTCAATATCGTCGGCTCGCTGGGCTCGGCCATCGGCTCGGCCTTCATCGCGCCGGTGCTGATCAAGACCTCCGGTATCGAAGCGATTCTGATCGCCGCCGGGGTGCTCTATCTGCTCAGCGCTATTCGTATCTACAAATTGCCGGCATCGGAGCGGCGGGGACGCAAAGAACAGACGAAATCGCTGCGGGAGGTCAATTGGCGACCGCGGGCGCTTTCGTTGAAATACAACGCCGAGTGGATCATGGCCAACCGGCCGGTCGCCTCGATGCTCCTGGTCGGCGGCCTCTCGGGCGCGCTCTACCAGGGCATCAACACGCTCTTCCCGGTCTATGTGCGCGAGGTGTTGCACGTCGATCCGACCAACAGCATCTACATCTTTGCGCCGTCCGGAGCCGGCTATCTGCTCGGGGCGTTCGGCTCGCCGTTCTTCATTCGCTGGTTCGGCGAGCGGCGGGTTGCCGTCTGGTCGCTGGCGCTCATGGCGGTGGGCATGGTCTTGCTCGGATTCATCGGTGTCTTCGCCCCATGGCTGGCGGTCGTCAGTCCATTGCGGATCGTGAATCTGGTTGCCGATCCGCCGCTCAGCGATCTGGTGCTGGCAGCCGGGGTGGCGGCCATGCCGGCCAATCTCGGTTCGACCACCGCCAGCCAGGCGGTGCAGGTCTATATCAACCGCAATGTGCCGGTGCGCACGCAGGGCGGCATCTTTGGATTGGGTGAAGTGCAGGAGAACGCGCTCAATCTTGCTTCCATCTTCCTGCTCGGCATCGTGGCGACGGTCACCGGCCCGCAGTATGTCTTCATCGTCGCGCCGCTGGTGATCGGAACGATCGTGATGGGGTTGCTGGGCTATGCCTTCCGCACCACCACCGGCCAGCGGGCCGATCTCTCGCAAAGCATCGAATTCTTCGTCGAGGATGTCCCGCCGCAGAAGATCAAAAACGTCCGCACTCCCCGCAAACGCAAGAAAAAGACATCCAGCAAACCGCCGGTCGATCCCACGTCCTCCCGGTCGTAGTGCCGGAAGACCGAGCTCGCATCGGCGCTGGTCTCTCCGCACACGATCTCGTACCGGTCGGACCCGGCGGCGCAGATGTAACCGGCCCAGAAACCGAAAAGACCGCGACGCGTTGACGTCACGGTCTTTTCACGGACGTCGCGGACGCTACCGGGTGGTATATCGGCTGGAATAGGTGGTCATCTGGTCCCTGTTGCGCCAGCCGCCGCCGGCGTAGGTCGAGATATCAGCCAATACCCCCAGGCCGATCCAGAGCCAGTCGATTCCCGACACGCCGCTGATCCCGACCGCAACCCACATGAGCGTGGTCCAGGGGAGGACGATCCAGCCCAGCACCGGCCACACCCAGCCATCGAAGATACGGTCGAAGCGACCCGGCTGGTAGAAATACCACGCGATCAGGCCGAAACGAGGACCCAGAAAGACAAGAATCGAGAAGAGACAACACATGCTGACATCCTACCTTCCTGAAGGGAAGCAAACCGCCGCGCTGCACTTGGTACGACTGCTACACAGTAGCAGGGTTCGGAGGCATTTCGAATACTCCTTTTGATTGAGTTCTTTTGGTCATTCCCTCGGGTATGCTGACAAAACCTGATCCGTACGATCGATCTCGAGTGTGTGATGACCGACGCTGCCGCCGCATCCGTTCCAAAAACCGCGCCCGTCACCTATCGCGATGTGCTGGAGCACGCCGAGGTCAAGATCCTGGCAGTGTCGCGCTTTGCCGCGAAGATGGCCGGCTCGACCCTCTCCTACGGCATCATGGTGTTCCTGGCCACGGCGGGCGCCAGCCAGTTCGAGATTTCGATGGCGAGCTCCGCCTCATATCTGGCGGCGCTGCTCTTTGGCTTGCAGGGCGGTATGCTCGCCGACAGCGCGCCCAAGCGGCGCGTGTTGGCGATCGGGTTCGCCGTTCAGGCGTTGCTCTGCCTGCTCATTCCCTTCTTCTTTGGCACCAAGATCGGTCCGATGCTGGTGCTGATTTTCATGACCAGCGCCCTGACCCAGGTCGTCTCGCCCGGACTCAAATCGATCGTGGCGGTTATTTCGACGCCGGCGGAGGTCGCCACCACCGGGGCATTGGTGAATGTGCTCGGCTCGATCGGCTCGGCCATCGGCTCCTCGTTCATCGCCCCGCTGCTCATCAAGTACTACGGCATCAATGCCGTGCTGCTGGTCGGCGGTCTGCTCTTTCTCGTCGGTGCGCTTCGCATCTACAAGCTGCCGAAAAAAGAATCGGAGGAAAGCAAGAGCCTGCGCGGATCGATCTCGTCGATGAACTGGAAACCGCGCGCGCTTTCCCTGAAATACAACGCCGACTGGATCATGTCGCACCGGCCCGTCGCCTCGATGCTGTTGGTCGGCATTCTTTGCGCGGCGCTGTTCGAAGGGATCAACTCGCTGTTGCCGGTCTATGTGCGCGAAGTGCTCGACGAGAATCCGGCCAACAGCGTCTACATCTTCGCGCCCGCCGGCATCGGTTATCTGATCGGCGCCATCGGCGGACCGCGCTTGATTCACCGCTTTGGGGAGCGGCGCCTGGCGGTGGTTTCGCTTGTCATCATGATCGTCGGGGCGTTTCTGCTCGGCGCGATCGATGCGGTTGCGCCCTTCTTCGCCCGGTTCAGTCCGCTCCGCTTGCTGGAGCCCTTCGGCATCGAATTCAGCGATCTGGTGCTGGCGGCCGGCGTTATCGCCATGCCGGCCAACTTCGGGTCCACCGCTGCCAGCCAGTCGGTGCAGGTCTATATCAACCGCCATGTGCCGGTGGTCGAGCAGGGCGGCATGTTCGGTTTGCAACAGGTGCAGCAGAACGCATTCAATCTGGCAGCGGTCTTCACGCTGGGGATCGTGGCCACATTCGTCGGCCCACAGTACGTGTTTTTCATTTCCCCGCTGATCGTGGGGGCGGCAGTGTTGCTGCTGGTGCGCTACAGCTTCGCGCACACCGCGCAGGAGCCGGTGGTGCGCGGCCAGGCGGCGCATTTCCTGATCGAGGCACGCCCGGAGGACGAGGAGATCCTCGATAACCAGCAACGAGAAGGCTGATCCCGGAATCGTCTGGCCGGGCGCGGTACCATCTTCCCGATTCGCGAAACGATGAGGCAGGAGTAAGGCCGTGCCGGCGGTTATTTCGATCGATGCGAAGGGCGTGGTCGACCGCACGCTCACCCTGGACCAGATTCCTGCCTATGCCGCCGATACCGGCACGATCCTCTGGATCGACTTCTCCGCACCGCCCCAGCCGGCCGAGCTGGATCTCCTGAACAAGAACTTCGATCTGTCGCCGCGGGTGCTCGCGCATCTGGATAAATCCCATCGGGGCCCACGCGCGGTCCGCTTCTTGCGATGTCGCCTGGTCGTCATCTTCGATGTGCAGCTCGATCCGAACACCAGCGATCTGCAATCGTTCGAGCTCGTGCATCTCATCGGCGAGCGTTTTCTCATCACCACCCATCCGCCGCAATCGACGGTCATCCCGCTCGCATCCCAGGAGATCGAAGTCGATATCACCACCTACGGGTTTTCGGTCAGCACGCTCACCTACGGCATCCTGAACGAGCTGGTCAACCGGTACGACGCGGCGATCGGTCAGGTGCAGGCGCAGGTGGATGAGCTGCGCAAACGTATCCTCGGACAGCTGGAATCGGAAGGCGTCGACGATGTCTATCGCCTCACCAAGCTGCTGGGCGATCTGCGTCAGGTCATGTCGCCCGAGGACGAGCTGATCGGCAGCATGCACTCGCCCGACTCCTCATCCGAAACCCCCGAGCTCACCGATGCCTTTCAGGATGTCTCCATCGATCTTCAGAGCGCGATCGGCACGATCGACCAGTCGGCCAATCTGGTCTCTGGCTTGCTCGACACCTATGAAACCCTCAAATCCGACAAGCTGAATGCGCTCGTCAAACGGCTGACGGTGCTCTCTATCATGCTCGCGCTCATCGGATTGATACCGGCTCTCTTCGGTATCAGTCTCAATGTCGCACCCGCGCCCTTCGAGCGCGGATACGAAGGCTATATCTTCAACATCGTCGCCATGGCGTTGCTGGGTGGGCTGATCTGGGCCGTAGCCCGCCGCATCGGCTGGCTGAAATAACGAATCCCTGAGCCCGGCGACGATCGTAGCGAAGGGCCTCTGTGCCCTCTCGTCTCAGAGGCCGTGCTATGCCTTCCCAGGTCCCAGGTCCCAGGTCCCAGGTCCCAGGTCCCAGGTCCCAGGTCCCAGGTCCCAGGACTCAATCGAACAGCATCGTCACCGCCGTCAAAACCAGCGCGACACTGCCAAGCGCCAGTCCGAACCGCGCCTTGCGCATGGTGGTGTAATCCGCCCAAAGCCAACCGATGACAAAGAGGAAGACGAAGGCCATCCCGTTCATCGCCACCACCCCGGTCTCCGGGTTGTCGATGAGAAAGAGCGGAATCGTCAGCGGCAGCGTGGCCGAGAACATCAGCGCCGCGGTGAGCGCCGCGCCGATCAGATCCTCCCGGGTCAGCGGTTCGCGCCGGGTCGGCGCCGATGCCGTCTGCGCCGCCAGATGCCGCACGAAGGCATCGCGTTCGGCTGGATCGGCCAGATCGAGCAGCTCATCGCCAAGCGCGCGCGATACGATGGCCGCGCTCGATTCGCCGTCCGCCCGGGCGGCGTCGCGGACCGTGCGATCCAGGGATTTGCGGGAATAGACCGTGCCGAGCAACCCCAGCCCGGCATCCACCAGCCCCCAGGCAATCGCCACCGCAAAGGCCGCTTCGATGATCGCGTCTTCCCCGGCGCGGTCACGCGTGACGGTCAGGGTATTGGCGGTCGCCAGCACCACGATCACGCCGCCCACCACCTCGAGCAAGCTGTCCTCCGGGCGCAAATAGCGCTCCAGAAACCCTTTCAACCGATCGAATACGGTCCCCATGCGCGAATCATGACATGGGACTGGTCAGGCTGGGATGAGCTCAAGAGCTTCAGATCCACCGGGGAGGACATGAGCGGGAATGTGCTCGTCGAGTGTCGCGAATGTACCGCCATGCTCGATTGCGAGTGCCAAGAGATAAAGATCCGGAAATTGCCGGTGCGTCATCCGCGTCTCTGACTTCAGTAAGTCCCGAACGGAGATATCGTCGGGCCAGAACTGGTGGTTACCCGATTCACAGGTAAGCGATAAAGCGGCGGCACATGCAGCCGGGGTCAGATCGAGTCCGCGGTTATTGGGATTGCTGGAAATACGGACGAACCCATTTTCGGTGATCGGGCAGGTAGCCCATCCCTGGTTGTGAACGTCCTGAAACCAACGGTATGCACGGCGATGCAGCGGATGCATCGGGTCGTGTATCGCAAGGAGAACATTGACATCCAAAAGATGGACGGTCAAAGCTCATCCAGCATCGTGTCGATCTCTTCCAGAGTCATAGGTTCACGGCCTCGCGTTGGGAAAACAGCAACTCCGTTTCGGAGGGGCCACGTTCCCTTGAGCAAAAGGTCCTCTTGCACGAGATTCGCGGCGACCCTACCCGGCGCTCTGCGTTGTTCGCGGGCGAGACGTTTGATTTCCTCTCGAGTTACATCACCGATCGCGAGTGGATATCCCAAATTGTCATCGCGCTCGATCGAATCGAGCAGTTCATCGATCGTATCGGACGTAATTTCGATCCTTGGATCAAGCCGCAGATCGAGAACACCATCACGCGTCTGCTCTCCTGGGGCGATATCGAATCCGCGGCGGGCCATCTCCGAGATGACCTCGCCAGTGGTGCGGCCCGTAGCCTTTGCGTGTTCCTGAGCGGCCTGCAGAATGTCTTCGTCGATGTCGATGGTCGTTTGCATGGCGGTAACCTGAGTGCGGTGGGCAAATCTGGAGCAATCATACCCGCTGTCCACACCAGATTCATGTGGCGGAAGCGGGATATGCAACTCGTATGTTGCATTTATGAATGCTGCCTGCTACCATGATACGCAACTCATGAGTTGCGTATTTTCGGCCTCATCGACAAGGACCAAGCACATGACTGTCACCGTACAAGACACCATCGAACGACAGCTCGTCATCCCCGTGGGACGCCAGCGCGTATGGGAGGCATTGACCAATCCCGACCGGCTCTCGAAATGGCTCTGCGATCAGGCAACTGTCCGGCTGGAGCCGGGCGCGCCGATCGCCTTTGCCTGGAATGGTTACGGCACGACTCGTGGCCGCGTGGAAGTGGTCGAACCGCCCCGCCATTTCGCCTATAGCTGGGCAGCGGCCGCGGATACCGACCAGGCGATTCCCTTCGAAGAGATCCCGGCCACCCTGGTCGAGTTCACCCTCGAGGAAACGCCGGAAGGGACGCGTGTAACCGTGATCGAATCCGGATTCGCTGCATTGCCCGAGGATGCACGTGATCAGGCGCTGCGCGAGCATAGCGAGGGTTGGGTCGCCAAGACGACCAGCCTGCTCGACTATCTCCTGGCGGAGTCATCCCAGCAATGATCGCCTCGGTTGCCGCCACCTCCCGGGATGCGGGCGACGTCTTCGTGGCACTCGCCGATCCAACCCGCCGGAAGATGATCGAGCAGCTCTCGGTGCTTGGGCCCGTCACGATCACCCAGCTCACCGAGGTCTTCCCGATCAGCCGCCAGGCGGTAACCAAGCATCTCGACACCCTCTCCGACGCGGGCCTGGTCGACACCGAGCGGCGCGGCCGGGAACGGATCGTCACGTTCCGCCCCGAACCGCTGCACGAGGCCATCGACTGGGTTGCCGCAATCGAAGCCCGCTGGGATCGGCGTCTGGCCGCCCTGGCACAATTCCTGGCCGCTGAGGCCAACGATCGACAACCATCGACCGAACCGACACAGGAAGGAATCTCATCATGACCGCAACCATGCAGGACACTATCGAGCGCACCATCGTGCTTCCCGTCTCCCGCGACCGCGCCTGGGCGGCCGTCACCACCCCGCAGCAGATTTCGCAGTGGTTCCAGCATCGCTGGGAATTCGATCTCGCTCCCGGAGCGCCGATTCATTTCGATTTCGGCGAATGGGGCATCCATCGCGGCCGGGTCGAGACGGTCGAGCCGATGGACCGGGTGGTCTATCGCTGGACCCACGGCGACGATGCCGATCGCAGCATTCCCATCGATCAGGTGCCGAGCACCCTCATGGAGTTCCGGCTCGAAAACGAAGGTGACGGCACCCGCCTGACCGTGGTCGAATCGGGCTTCGCCAATCTGCCGGCGGAGCTGCGGGACGATTCGTTGCGCAACAACACCCAGGGGTGGGACGAGCAGATGGGGAACATCCAGAAGTTCTTCGAAACTGCCTGATCCACGTCCGTTCGCCCGACATACGCAAACCGCCCGGTGCTGGAAGCTTCCACCACCGGGCGGTTTTCACACCGACCTACTCGCATCGACCGGTTGCATATCAGGGGCATGGGCTAACCCATGCTAGACGCCCTTGCGTAGATGCAGCCCGCTGTGGCTGCCGTTGGCGCCGGTGAGCAGCCACGGTTCAGCTGCATCTACGCGATGTAAAGCGCGGGCGCTACCTCGATGAAGAATTCGGATTAGCCGATACGGACCGCGCCCCAATAGCGCGGAGCGTAGTACGCGGAATAGATGCTATCGATCGTCACCCCGGAGCCTTCGTTCTCGGCGTGGATGATCTGACCGTCGCCGATATAGATAGCGGCGTGAGAGATCCCGGCGCGATAGGTGTTCTGGAAGAAGATCAGATCGCCCGGTTGCCAGTTGCCATAGTCGACCCAGGCGCCCGCCGACGAGGGCTGCGCCTCGACCGCGTGCGAAATCCAGATGCCGGTCGCCAAACCAACAACGTATTGCGTAAAGCCCGAGCAATCGAACCCAGCCGGGCTCGCGCCGCCAGCTACATAGGGATAGCCAAGGTAGGACATCGCAATGCTGACGATGGTCGGACCAACCGCGGGCGCCGCCAGAATCTCGCCAGCGGGCAAGGCGTTCGGATCGACCGCTGCCGGCGCGAACCCGACGGTTTCGCTGCCGTCCCCAATGGGAATCGAGCGCGTGGGAAGCAATGCCGGCGCCGCCGGCGACGTGGTGGAGGAGGAATCACTCGGAAGAAGAACGGGGAGCTCCCGTGCGAACGCGGGGAGCGTGGAGGAGAGCAGCAGGATCGATCCTGCGATAACAGCAACGATCGAACGACGCGCATGCTGCAACATGCGACGCCGCGCCTCGGCGCGGTGAGCCATCTATTCGGTTCCTTCCCTCTTCGTGGAGCACGGCCCGGACGCAATTGCGGATCGTCCGGGAGACCCCCGCGGAGCCCCACGATTCGTCGCGCTGACTGCTTCCGCCCCCCGGCGGAATGCCAGCCTGCCAGCGCATTCGGTTCGTCTCACACGCTCGGTTAGCCGGCAGCCGGGACAAAAATGACGACTGCAACGTCATTCCGCTACGTCTGCCCCGAAGCTGTGAGATCGGCATCCTAGCACGCCGCCGCGAGTGTATACAAGGGGAAACTGCATATTTGTGATCTTCTTCACAAATATTTCAGGCGACGCTCGAGTGGTGGGTCCGGGGCCCGGGGTCCGGAATCCGGAGAGGAACGGATCGACGTATATCCCGACACGTTCGATTTCTGCCGGTCGACCTGAGTCGTCCTGGCTCCTTCGCAAAGAGCTGACTGCATCTCCGGACTCCGGACTTCGGACCCCGGACCCCATTTGGTGCAGTACAATCGGTGACTGGCAGGATGCCCCATTTTGGCCGCCATTCCGGGTGGCCCGGCAGCACGAGGGAGACAGGCACGGATGGCGTACCGGTTTACGCTGGAGACACCGCTGGCGTACTCGTCAGAAGCGGAAATCGCCATAACCAAAGCGCCGAGCACGCAGATCGTGATGAACCGGACCTCGTTTGCCGAGGGGTTCGATGAGCCGCGTGCCGCGCTGACGATCTCGGCTCCCGATCTGACCGTGATTCACATCCTCTACGACTGGCTCCAGTCCCTCGACCCCCGGCCGAATCTCCGCTTCGTCTTCTATAACGGCCGCCGGGTGGATCTGGCCGATTACGACGAGGGCGCGCTCATCGCGGCGATCCGGCGCGATCAACCTTGGGTGGAGCGCACTATCCCCAAGATCGGCGATCATATTCCTCAGCCTTGGATCGGTCCGGAAGCCAGCCGCGGCACGGCGGCAATGAATGCCGCAATTGCGGGAGACAGGGAAACCTTTATGGAAGAGACGATCGTCGTCGTCGAAGAACCGCGGGTGGTGATCGAATCGGTCAACTATCTCGCCATCAATGTGGCCGAGCTCAGCAAGGCGGAGACGTTCTACAACGAGCTCTTCGGGTTGGAGGTCGTGGCCCGCACCAAGTCGGACGATCGGGGCGGCTACCGGCTGCTTTCCCCTGATTACGATCCGGTGGATGCCGAGCTGACCGACGAGCTGGCTGACGATTCCTTTCTGCGCAATGGCGCGCTGCTGATCGCCCTGCATCGAGTTGGACGCGGCGCGCGGCTCGAGCGCACCATGATCGACCGGGTTTCGATTCGGGTCGATGCCGAAACCTTCAACCAGCTGCGCGGCCAGGTGCTGATGCGCAACTACGAGAATCTCGGCGGCGGGCATACCTACTTCTCCTTCCGCGATCCCTTTGGGATCCCCTGGGAAGTCACCGTGGCGGGCGCGTTGCCGGAAGTGATCTACCGCACCCTCAGCGAAGCCATCTAAGATGCTCGATGACTACCAGGACCTGATCGACGAGCTGCTGGGAACGCCAGCCCTAGTCCGCACCCTCTTCGCCAGTGCAGAGGTCGCCTCGCCGGAGCAGACGGTCCGCGCCGTCTCGGCCCTGCACGAGCGGGACAAAGTTGTGCTCGACCGGTTACAACACCTGACCCGCGAAAGCGCCGCTCCCTACTTCAAGCCGCTCCCGGCGCTCGATGCGGCCATTGCCGCCGCGACGGTCCCGGCCGATCTCGACGCCTTCCTGGACGAGTTCGACACCGCCCGCGGCGACCTCGTCTCCCTGCTGATGAACCTCACCCTCAAAGACTGGGAACGGATCGCCACCGACGATGTCGAAGGTGAAATCACCCTCGCCGAAGAAGTCGAGCGCCACGTCGAATTCGACGAAGCCGTCCGCGCTCGGCTCTAACGAACCACCCCCAACAGCGTCTCGGGATGCGCGGCCCGCATCGGTCGTAGCGCAGGGTCTCCGCGCCGTTATCGGGCGCAGCCCGATAACGGCGCCTCCACCCACCAAACTCGAGCATGACGCGTGTCATTCTGAGTACGTTGTGCAACGTCATTTGGCAGATGCGGGTCTCCGACCGCAGTGTCCCACCCCCTTGTCATCCTGAGTACACTGACCGCGCCTTTTTGTCCGATCACTCAGCGTCGCGGCGGCGCCACCCCATCACTGTCATTCTGAGCCGCAGCGAAGAATCTCTCGTTGCAGGGAACCCCAGTCCTCAACAAATGCATGGGACAGATTGTCGCGG
>DASTFJ010000140.1:0-12067 GCA_035708745.1 Thermomicrobiales bacterium
CCTAATTCGGATTGACGTTATCGACCAGGCGTTCGGCTTCGGAGAGGGATTCCGCGTCGATGATGTCTTTGCGCACGAGGTATTTGATCGCTTCTTCCGCCGAGGCGTCCTGCAGAAAACCGCCCTCGATGAGCGCGCGCACGGTGGCAGCGGCGCTGGCGACACTCTGACGGGAACCGCTTTGCAGGATTTCGGCCGTGCTGGCGACCAGCGCTTCATCACCCGTAGCGGAGCCGACAATCGAGTCGAGCGCATCCAGTAGGGCGGCGCCGCGTACCTCGCGGGCGATTTGCACTGCCGCGGCGGCTTCGTGCATCAGCCGCACTTCCTCCCCAACCAGCATGAAGAGCTCGGGGGTCAGGAAGCCCTGGGCAATCGGATACCCGGTGGCGCGGCGGATCTTGTTACGAATGTCGAAGGCCCAGGAATGCTCGAACAGGGCTACTGCGGCCGCTCCGCCGGGGGGAATATCCTCGATCACGCCGGTCATGTCCTCCATGGCAAGGCCATAGAAGAGATCGGCGTCTGCATCCTGATGCGATGACTCGGAATGGTCGCCGGAACCAGCAGATTCGCCAGACGCGCTCAGCAATGTTTCCAGCAAGCCGCCGAACTCCTCCACCTCCCTGGGCGAGAGACCGCTCATCTCATTGGTGACGAGGCTGCCGTCCGGCAACCGTTCGACATAGAGCAGATCGATGAGGCGAATGAGCCCACGCTTCTGTAACGCTTCGACTTCGCGAATGATCGCGGGCGTGAACTGTTCGGCATCGTGAAAGCCGAAGACGAACATCTGAATCGGCGCCATTTCGATCATGGTTTCGCCCCCGGCTGGGTCATGTGTTGGTTGCGCGAAGCGTTGTTGAGTCAACTGGGATTTCATGTTGGCAACCTCTCACGAGCGCATCTGTGGCGAACATCCCAGACAATCACGGTAGCACACTCGCTCCACCCACCTCTCCGCCCGGCGCTGGCGGCGGCGAACTGGCGATAACGAAGAATCGCTACGAATTCGCTTCCTCCTCGTACTCCTTCACGAAGTCTTCTTCGCGATAGATCTTGGTGAGCACATCGCCTTCGTAGGAACCGAGGGTCTCCTGGGCAATTTCCGCTGTCTGGCTGGAAACGAGGATGACCAACGCGGCTTGCCCCGGGGCCAGATCGCCGGCAAATTCCTTGATGTCCTCATGCTTGACCCCAGTATCGCGGATCTTACCCCAGAGCGCGCCGATGCCACCGGCGGCAACGGCGGAGATGAGCAGGCTGGGCGGAAAGATGAGCCCAAAGATGCCGCCGGCGATCACCCCGCGCAGCGCCCCCTTCCGGGCGGTGACGTCAGTGGTCTCGTGCGTCTTGATCTTGCCGTCGGGCTCTTTGGTGATCATGACCGCGTCCTTGAGATCGATCGTGAGGGCGCGGTGCATCTCCTCCAGGGTATCGAGAATGGTTTTCGCGTGCTCCTGATTCGGATAGCGGGCGGCCAGGAGCGTAATCGACGTGGTGCTCATGTCATTCCTTTTCTCATTCTGCGGAGGTCATTCGGAAAGAACGACTTCACCTGGAGTGTATTGCGCCGGCGCTGGTCTGTACATGGTGCGACGGATGTATGTCGCCAAACGGAACAGCGCCGCCCCGAAGGACGGCGCTGTCCTGCAAACGCTGTGCGACGGTTACGACTTGGGTGGGAACAGCACCGCACAGGCGATCCGCGCTCCGCTATTCCCGGAAGGGTCGGTCACCAAATCGTCGACCGACTCATGGATCACCAACGCCGTTCCGTCGGCGTCGGCCAGTCCAAAGAGCCCGTCGTCCAGACTCCAGTTCCTTGAACCGAGCATATAGACTCCGTTGCCGTTGGCATCGATGGTCAGATTGCCGATGTCACCGGCGTGCATGCCGTGGTGCATCTCGCCCGGGTTGAAATGACTGCCGGCAGAATCGAACGGTTTTTCGAGCGCCGGGTCGCAGACACCCACCGAGTGCAGATGGATTCCATGGTCCCCCGGGGTAAGGCCCTGCACCAGCACGATGCCGGCAACGCCTTCATCGGTCATGGCAATCGCGGTGTGCCCGATGGGCGCTCCCTGCGCATCGACGATCGCAGCAACCGTCGCATCGGGCACAGAAAACCCCTGCTCTGCTTCGGGCGTTTGCGCCGTTCCAATCAATGCGCCGCTCAGGGAAAAGGCCGCCGCGGCCAGCGCCAACAGGATTCGGGATTTCATCGTAGACATCTCCTTACGTGCTTGCCGGACCGCACATTCGGTCCAGCCTGGGTCAAGAACATTCGGTACCGATAGGGCAAACGTCATTCGATAGGCACACTCCGGGTAGGGCGGAGCTCTCTCGTCTCCGCCGGGCAGCTGATCCGTTGGCTAACGTTCGATCAATTCGTCAGGCGGCTGATGGCCTGAACGGTCAAGAGCAATCCGATCAGCGAGGGAACTGCCAGCGCAACCCGGCCGGCCAGGAGTCCCCAGGCTTCTCGCTGCTGCCGCAGCGGTCGAGTCGCCGCGTGGCTGGACCACCGGTCGGCGAGAATCTTTACGACCGGCAATGCGAGCAGCAACCCAACCGGCGGAATTCCCACCGCGGCCGGAACGATGAGCACAATCGGGAGCGCGAGCACGATCATTGCGACCGATGCGATCCATCCGGCGCCTCGGCCGGGCAGCTCGCGCGGGATGCGACCATCGAGCCAATCGAGAATGGGAAGCACGGTGATGCCGAACAACACCGGCAAGATGGTGAAGAGGCAAACGTTCAGCCCGAGGATGCCGAAGCGCTGATAGTCCGGGTTGTCTCCGTGGTCCAGTACGGTCGATCCGGTCACCGCGAACCCGATCGCTCCCGCCATGACGTAGCGCCAGCAACCCGAGGCCGGGAGCCAGGGCCGCACCATCATCAGGACGACGCCGCCCATGGCCCCAAATGGAAGACCAACGAAGATCATCAGCGAAAGCGTTCCCCCAAGGGTGATGTCGCCGACCGCGTTCCCGTTGTCGGTCACCATGCGGTAGCCGCCGGTGTCAGTCATCATGGCCGCCAGCCGCATCAACAGGCGCAGGCCGCCGCCGAGGACGACGAAACCCACCAGCATGCCGCCCAGAACACCGATGGCGATCTGCCGGATGGCTCGCTGGAGGAGGCGGACGGCTGGTGCGATGCCGGCATGATTCGGCTCACGCTCGGCAGAGATCGCGGCCGGGGCGACGGTGGCCGCCGCGATCGTGCGCCATATCGCGTCCTGCTGGAGTCGATCCAGGCCGGGCGCATCGTCATGCTTGCGAAGGAGCGATATCGTCTCCGCGGCGTCGATCGACGCCGATCCGTTTCGTCCAGCGACCGGGACGAGTCCTCGCTGCATGGTGTCCCACAAACGATCGAGCGCGGCTCCATCGAGCGGCAGGGAACGAGGCTCATCCCGCGATGACATGAGACGCCTCCTTTCCATTCGTTGCGGTCAAGACGCGGCGCAGCCGCGCGACCGCACGCGATTGGGCAGTGTCGACCGACGCACGGCTGCGCCCCAGGGCCTGAGCGATCTCATACCCGTCGAGCCCCGCCAGACGAAGCTCGACGACTGGGCGCTGATCGGGCGTCAGATGACCGAGCAGGGCAACGATTTCCAGGGTGGCCTCCTGCCGGGTAATCAACTCCTCTGGACCGGGATCCGCGCTCGAGACGACGAGCGCACGATCGAGCGGCGCATGATCGCGAGTGGTGCGACGGGCATCGATGGTCGCGTTGTGGGCGATGGAAAAGAGCCAGGAGCGGAATGATTCCGGCTGGCAATGGTCGATCGATTGCATGGCTTTGATGAAAATGGCGCTGGTTGTGTCGGCCGCGCGTTCGGGATCGTCCAACCGGCGAAGACAATAGCGATAGACGCGCTCGGCATATCGGCGATAGAGTGCCTCGAACGCGGCCAGATCTTGCCGTGCGGCCAGGACCAGAGCGCCATCGGGCTGGGCGCCGCTTTCCGGCGGGGCCGAGCTGTCTTCGAATGCCTGTATCGTGGCCGGCATCGGATGCTCCCGGCTAAATGCAGCCGGCATTCGCGATTCGACCGCACACGTTGCGGTCACATTACAAGGAGACGACAGGATCGATCCGATCTTACACCCCGGACGGAGCACGAAGATCGGCTCGTGGAACGGTCAGAGGCACGATGGACCGAACACAGCAATTCCTGAACCGCTTCAACGAACTGGAGCAATTCTTACGCGATGAGACGAACTCGAAGCGAGAGGTGCCCTTTGGCAGCCTGATCGGCCGGGCTTCGCAGCAGAACGCGGCGGTGCGGCGATACGAGCGGGATCTGCGCGAGTTTGCCGATCTGCGCAACGCGATCGTGCACGAGCACCCCCGCGGGCATGTCATTGCCGATATTCGCAAGGAAGCGCTGGACGAGTTCAGTCTCATGGTCGATCAAATCATGGCGCCGGAACGAGTCTACCCTCTCTTCCGGCGAGAGATTCACGTTTACAAGGAGGACGAGCCGCTCACCCGTGCGGTGAAGGACCTCTGGGAGAGTGGCCATTCGCAGATCATCGTCCGGGTGGACAAGATGCTGACTCTCCTGAGCTCGCAGGGGATTACACGCTGGCTGGGGAGTCAGGTCAATGGGCAGGCGGTCGATCTGGCCGACGCCTCGGTCGGGGACGCGCTGACCTTCGAGGAAGAAGGTGGCATCGCGTTTCTCTCGCGCGATGCACCAGTGGACGAAGCGCGCGAGCTCTTTCTCTCGTTTCCCACCCGCCATTCGCAGCGGCTGCGAGCGGTGGTGATCACCGAAAACGGACGGCCCATCGAAGCACCGCTGGGGATGATCACCGCCTCCGACCTGGTCGAGCTGAACAGCTGAACCGACGCACCACCTCGGAGACGAATCGAGTACGCTGCCGCGACGTTGTCGGCACGATGCCGCCACGCGAGACAGGGCGCATCACGCTCTTCCAGGAGAGAACATTCCATTGGCCAACGATTTCTCATGGACGGTCGAACGCTCTAGCGACTTCACCGAAATGGCGGATGAATTTCTGGAACGCGTCTCCCGAATCGTCTGGTGCAATATCGCCACGGTAGACAGCCAGGGCCGTCCTCGATCGCGCATCCTGCATCCATATTGGGAGGTTACGCCCGATCCGGTCGGCTGGGTTCTCACACGCCGCATGTCGTTCAAGCACACGCATCTTTCGCGGAATCCCTACGTCTCCTGCGCGTATGTGGCCGATATTCAAAGGCCGGTTTATGCCGAATGCCGAGCTACCTGGGTCGACGATCTGGTAGAGAAGCAGCGGATCTGGGAGCGCTTCTCGCAGGCGCCCGCGCCAATGGGGTACGACCCAGGGACGATCTTCGGCTCGGTAGACGATCCAGGGCTGGGGTTGCTGCGGCTCGATCCCTGGCGCGTCCAGGTGGAGCAGATTCCGCCCGGCGTTCGAAGGCTCTGGACCGCCTAGTGACAATCGGCAGGCGGTGGACAGCGGGTGTACTCTTGGTAGGTTACGCTCCCCGGACTGGATTTCCACCATGCCATCGCACGACTCTCCCCTCCCACCGCCATTGCTGATCGAAGAATCCGACGACATCGGACGGCCGTCACGCGGAACCTGGATGATGATCGGCGCGCTGTTTCTCGCGAAGATCGGCGGGCTGATCGCCATCTTCATGATCGATCCGTCGGAGATGGCGGCGCTCTTTGCGGTGGCATCCACCTGGCTGTGGATTGTGGTGCTGGGGATTCTGCTGGCCGGGCCGGTGGGGTATTGGTGGCGGCTCCGGCGCGTGCGCGCCCGGCGTGAGGCCCTGCAGCGCGCGGAATGGATGATCGACCCCGACGATGCGCAGGCGTCGCTGGGGGCGCATTGAGCGAGGTTGCCCCGCCGCTCAGCATGCCGTGCTGAAGGCACAACGGGCCGGTCTGACGACCGGCCCGTTGTGCTGTGCTTCCGGGATTCGAAAACCCCCGGAAAAGCTGAGCCCCCTGTTGCAGCAGGGGGCCCCGCGGGGGTCTTTGGCGCCGGCTGGCGAGGGAAGGGGGGAAGCCAGCCGGTGCACTCCCTCTATCGTAGGCGTGTCCGAGAGTCACGTGGTGTCCTGATCGGATAGGAATCCAGGTACGTTCGGACCTTCCGCTCCGAACGAACGAAATATCCGCACGCCCCGAACAGCCGGTTCCATGTCATCGAGGCTCGAACGTACGGCACCCGATGAACGGCTCCGCCTCGACAGCTCGGGCCGTGAGTGCGTTCCACGCTGTCACGCTCTCATAGAGCCAGTGGATTGGAACGACGAAATCGGGCTGCTGGCTTCTGCGTCAGCTCGGTACCGCGGGTGCTTCCATCGCTTCGCTATGCGCGCGGATCATCGCGACCAGCACCTCATCGATAAAATCGTCGATACCGATGAAGAGCCGGGAGGCGCGCCGGGCGGGAAGCCCCTCTTTCTCGATCACATCGAGCAGCGCCTTGACGACCGGATAGCGGAAATAGAGGAAGACCTCGATCGTTTCGCAGGTCGAGAGTCCGGCGCGCGCACTGGACACCCCGTAATGGACACCGATTTCGCGGCCCTCGTCGAGCAATTCCGCCCGCTCCTCTCCCTGACCGGGCGAAGCGGCATAGCGGATGGCGAGATCGACGAGGCGCCGGCCGATCTTGCGATGCTCTTCCTGCGAGGTGGCGCCGAACGCCCGGAACCATTTCTGCTCGCGCGCTGCCTTGAGATAGTCGTCCTGATAGGCTGAAAGCGTGCGATTGGTCAGCTCCTGGCGGCTGACGCGAGATTTTGCGGTCTTGCGCGGATTGCCGACCACCAGCGCCCGGAGATCCTCCCGCGCATAGCGGCGATGACCGCCGGGTGTCTTGAACACCGGCACCCGGCCATCGTTGGTCCAACGTCGCAGGGTCGATTGGTCGACGCCAAGAAAGGCGCAGGCCTCTCGTATGGAAAGCCAGCCACCGTCGGGCACGATATCGTCGTGCTGCTCGTCGATCGTTGGATTGGTCATAGCAGTTGTCACGCTTGTTGGATACCTACTCCGATGCCGCTTCATTGCCAGCACGCTTCATCGCCAGCACGCTTCATTGCCGGCACCACGATTACCGATTCAATGCTAAAACGTGATATGCGGTTTCCGAGAATCCTGCGAGGGAGGGAAAACGCGCTTACGCGGTGAGCAACGCTTCGCGAATGGCAATGATTCGGGTGCGTAGCGCGGGATCTTCCTGCAGGCGGCCTTCGATCTTCTCGATACCGTGGATGACGGTGGTGTGATCGCGTCCCCCGAGGGCGCGGCCGATCTCGGCGAGCGAGGCGCCGGTTTCCTCGCGCATGAGGTACATGGCAATCTGCCGCGGCATCACGATTTCCTGGGCACGGTTGCGGCCCTTCATCGCTTCGCTGGTAACCCCGCATTTCTCCGCGACGGTGGTAATGACATCGTCATTGGTGATATCGGCCTTGCGGGCAGCGGCGCGGCCACCGGAGAGCGTGTCGATCGCGGCCTGCAGCGTGATGGCGCGGCCCTGGAGTCGCTCGACCGCCAGCACCTTGTTGAAGGCGCCTTCGAGCTCGCGGATGTTGGTCTTGTCGCGGTGGGCAATGTATTCGATAACCTCGTCCTCGATCTTGACGCCCATCTCGTCGGCCTTTTCCCGCAGGATGGCGATACGCATCTCGAAATCGGGCGGTTGGACGTCGGCGGTCAACCCACCCTCGAAGCGCGAGCGAAGACGATCTTCGAGCCCGGCGATCTGGCTCGGCTGGCGATCGCTGGAGATGACGAGCTGCTTGCTGCTCTGATAGAGCGTGTTGAAGGTATGGAAGAACTCTTCCTGCGTGCTGTCCTTGCCGCCAATGAACTGAATGTCATCGATCATGAGCAGATCGATGGTGCGGTAGCGGGCGCGAAAGTCGTCCATCCGTTGCGAGCGGATGGCTTCGATCAGATCGTTGGTAAATTTTTCCGAGGAGACGTAGACGACCCGCAGATGCGGCCGGATCGCCATCGCCTTGTGACCGATGGCATGGAGCAGGTGCGTCTTGCCGAGTCCGACGCCGCCGTGGATATAGAGCGGGTTGTATTGCTCGCCGGGATGCTCGGCCACCGCCTGGGCGGCAGCATGGACGAACACATTCGATTTGCCGACCACATAGGTTTCGAAGATATAGCGCGGATTGAGATTGTGATTGGCAGGCGGCAACGGCGCAGCCGCAGCCAGCGTGAGTTGTTGATCGTTCGCCCGCTGGTTGCGGCCGTTGCGTGAGCCACCCCGGCCGCGGGGCGGCGAGCTCGTGGCGGAGGCGTTGCGGTCCGGGAGCTGTGGAATGGAAGGCGCGAAGGCCGAGAGATCGGCGGCGACCTCGTCCGGATCGGCATCGCTCTGGACCGTGAACTCGACCTTTACCGGCCGTCCAACGATGGTGGTCAGGATGCGCTCGATCTGATCCGCGTAGCGAGATTGCAGGGTGGAGGCGCCGAACGGGTTTGGCGCCGCGACGGTGGCGACGTCGTTCTCGAACGCGACCAGAACCGCCGGCCGCAGCCAATTATCGAAAGCGTTCCGTGGCAGGCGGGTTTGCATATCGCCCAACACGGCCTGCCAGAGTTGTCTGGCCTGCATTTGCATGGCACGCTCGTTCGTACGCGATTCCCGCCGGGGCAGAGGGAGGACCGGACCCGTAGAGGTTGATGCTACCACGGGCAAAGACTATTGCAGCGATCCACGCTCGCTCAAGTCTCTTCTGGCAACGCTCCTGCCACTCGAAGCAACCTCGAGACCTGTTGAATGAGCTCCGGTACGTGGATGTCTGCCGCTTACCAAATCGTTTCGATTTCGATGTTGTCGTATTCGTGCGCTAAACGATTTCGCATGGAGATAATGCGCTGTGCTTGGGGGAGTTCTTGGATAAGCGTCGGTTGATTCGCAAGCGCACGTTTCATTGTCTCCCCGAGCAATTCGAAAAGGCGCTCGATGGCGAGATATCGCATGCGCTCCAGATCGTCATTCGCGGTATCCCGAACACGCGCGTAGAGCACGATCTCGCCGCGGAAATCGAGCAGATCCAGCAAGGGATCGACGGCACCTCTATGTAAGGACAACTTGACGCGTTTCCTCCACCGACCGCCGAAAACGGGGCTTCATACGCTTTTCGGAGATGAGGTCCACCCGTCGACCGAGCAGCCGCTCCATTTCATCGCCAAAATCGATGAAGCGGACGAAGATGCCCGGGCCGTAGTCAGCGAACTCGACGACGAAGTCGAAGTCACTCGTCTCCGGACTCCAGCTCGGTCCGGTAGCTGATCCAAAGAGATCAAGGCGAACGACTCCGTGCTTTCGGCAAAGGGCGATGATTTCTGGTTTTTTGGCTTCGATGATGGGGTTCATAGGATGCTCCGATTCCTTCCAGATTATCCCACGACCAGGACCGCGCCTTCCTGCGATCAATCGGGGACATCCACCTCGTAGCCCATGCGCACGAGTACATGGGCAAGTTCCGCCCGCAGCAGGGGGATCTCGCCGACCGCCGTACTCCAGATCGTTTCTTCGTCCACCATGCGATAGTCATGGATGACGAAATTTCGTATCCCCACGACGGCATAGGCACTCGACATTTCGTCGAGTATTGCCGCATCCTGCTTGCGGGCCTGGCTGAGCGCTTCGCCCGTTTTGATGAGCAAGTTTTCTGCAGCGAGATGGAGCTTGCGATCGCTCAGGTACTCCTGCAGAGGAATGCCACGCACCATGAGCTCGAGTTCGAGCGCCGCGTCGTAGGCGTCAAGCAGCGACAGTGCGGTCGATTCGTTCATAGATCGGTTGTCGCTGAGGTGCAATGAATGCCCGAACCCGAGGTTTCATCGATCGATCGAATACCAGGTCCACCGGTCGACCCAGGAGCGCCTCGAGCGCGTCGCAGAATCCAACCAGCCGAGTGGCAATACCTGGACCATAGTTCTCGAATGCGACAACGAAATCGAAGTCGCTCGTCTCCGGATTCCAGCTCGGACCGGCTGCGGAGCCAAACAGGTCGAGCTTGCTGACGCCGTATCGGCGACAGAGGGCGATGATTTCTGGTTTTTTGGCTTCGATGATGGGGTTCATCATAGGGTGCTCCAATTCCTTCCAGCGTACCCCATGATCGCGTTTGCGAAAACCGCTAGAGCGTAGATGCTCGGACGTGTGCGTCTTTACGGTCACGGAGACCGGGCAGAAGCTCGGCGCCGAGGCCGGGTTTGGCCGAAAGATCCAGGTAGCCGTTGCGGAAGGTGGGAAGATCGGTGACCAGCTCGGTGTACCAGCCGGTGTAGAACGCGCGCACCGATTCCTGGAGCAGGGCATTGGTCGCATTGAGCGACAGGTGAGTCGACGCGACCAGCACGATCGGTCCGGTGCAATCGTGCGGGGCGACCGGGAGCTGGTATGCCTCGGCCATGCTCGCGATTTTCTTGGCCTCGGAGATGCCTCCGCACCAGGAAAGATCGAGCATGATGATGCCGGCGGCATTGGCCTGCATGACCTCGCGGAACGACCAGCGCGTGGCGAGGGTTTCGCTGACGGTCGTCGGCACAAAGGTGGAAGCGGCATAGTCGGCGAGCGCGTCGATGTTGTCGGCCTTGATCGGATCCTCGTACCAGAACGGTTCGAACTCCTCCAGCGCGCGGGCGATCTTTTTGGCGGCCGGGAGATTCCAGAGCGAGTGGAATTCGACCATGATGTCCATTTGGTTGCCCACGGCCGAGCGAATCTTGCGGAAGGGTTCGAGCGCTCGGTCGAGATCGGGATTGGAGATATAAAGCCCGCCAGTCGCTTCGGCGTACGGGTCGAACGGCCAGATCTTCATTCCGGTGATGCCCTGCTCCAGCAAGCTGAGCGCGAGGTCGCCGGCGTTCTGCATGAATCCGTCGAGATCTTCGTAGGGCCCGTCGTTGCGCGTATTGCCGGTACCCCAATTGTCGACCGATTGTTTCGATTCGTTGCGGATATAGCGATAGCCGGCGCACGTGTTGTAGGTGCGAATAGATTCGCGCGACTTGCCGCCGAGGAGCTGGTAGACCGGCTGATTGGCGACCTTGCCGAGGAGATCCCACAGCGCGATATCGAGCGCGGAATTGCCGCGCATCTCGACGCCGCTGGAGCGGTAGCCGATATAGCCGTAGAGCGCACGGGCATGCCGGTCGATCTGGAGTGGATCCTTGCCCAGCAGATACGGGGCGACGGTTTCGTGGATGTACGCCTCGACCGCGCGAGCGCCAAAAAAGGTTTCACCCAGCCCGATCGGTCCCTCGTCGGTATGGATCTGGATCCAGATGACATTGGAGAACTCGTCGAGCCAGATCGTTTCGACCTTGGTGACCTTCATGCATTCCTCCACCGTTATGTTTCCAAAAGCCCGCTCAGCTCCGGCATCGTAGCGAAGGAAGCCGTCAGTCGCTGCCGCCACTGTACGCACCCCCTCTTGTCATTTCGAGGAAATATGCTGGAAGTCAGCGCCATCGCCGCATGAAAAGCCGCCTATCCGTCGTAGCCGAGGGCGTCTCTGCCCTCTCGTCCCCGGGGACTTTTCACGGCAGGGGCCAGTCGATCAGTCCGCTTCCGTGCCAAAAGTGAGGATGGTCTGGTGCCGGTACTCCTCTCCAGGGCGAAGAACCGCGGAGGGGAAGGACGGCTCGTTGGGGGAATTGGGGAAGAACTGGGTTTCGAGCGCGAGACCGTCCGACTGGCGGTACGCGCGGCCGGAGGGACCGTACAGCGCCCCGGTTAGAAAGTTGCCGGCGTAGAACTGCACCCCGGGTTTGGTGGTTCGGACGGTCAACGTCCGGCCGCTGCCGGGGTGAGCGAGCACGGCGGCCCGTTTGAGCCCGTCGCCATCGAGCACGAAGTTGTGATCGAACCCGGTGGCGAGCCGGATTTGCTCGTCGTCGGAGCTGAGTCCCTGACCGATCAGCTTACCGAAGCGGAAGTCGAAGGGCGTCCCGGCCACGGGGCGGATCTCGCCGGTTGGGATAAGCGCGGCATCGACCGGGGTAAATGCGCTGGCATCGATCTGCAGGCGATGGGTT
>DASTFJ010000141.1:0-3870 GCA_035708745.1 Thermomicrobiales bacterium
CGGGGGTATAGCTGAACTTCGTGAGATAGAGTGGCATCGTCTCTTCTCCTCATGCACCGGCCCACACGAACCGGAATCAGCATTACGACATCTTACCCCGTGCGCAGCATTTTTGTTATGACGAGTGGAGCGCCGTGCGACGCGGACGCTCAGCGCCTCAGCAAGCTTCATGCAGGTTCCTCCTCACCCGTCCTATTGGTCGTAGCGAAGGGCCCCTGTGCTCTCCCGTCTCGGGGACATTGGCAGGCGACCTCGCTCCTACCCCGCCACCACGCTCATAGAACGCAGCCCTGAATGACTTGTGCTACGACCCCGCCGGTAACGACGTCCCCTGATTGAACACCATGCGCGGCTGGTCGCCATCGAACCGCCAGATCGACGACCGCCGGCTGCGCCACTCCCCGATCTGCACCACATACGTCAGTAAATACACGCCCTCGGCCAATCGAGTCACCAGCGTCTCGCTCAGTTCTGCCGCCTCATAGACCGACTGATCGGTGGAAAGCAAATCGGCGATGACCGCATCCCGCGTCCAGTATGTGCCCGACTGACCGATCTCGGTAAAGTCCGGATCGAGCCAACGCTCCAGAGCTTCAGGGTCCTGGCGGACAGCAGGATCAAGCAGCGTGCGTTCAGCGGCGATGATCTGTCCGGCGATATCGGTGGTCATGGTCATGTCCGCTCGGCCGGCCCACCCCATGCCACAGGAGAGGGAGAAGCGGTGTCCGCCGGAGTTTCGGTGGGGACCGTAATGACCTCCACCGCCGGTGACGCCACCGGTGATGCGACCGGCGATGCCGACGGGATCCCCAGAATGAATCCGCGGATGGTGTTGCCGGTCTTCACGAAGGGGGCAAACTGGGGCGTACCGACCCCGAGCACAACATAGCCGTCCGTCGCCGCGATCCCGCTGCTGACCGAGGCGCCCAGATCGTTGCGCCAGATCTCCGAGCCATCCGCCAATGAGAACAGGTGCAGGATCCCGTCCAGGCCGGCATGGAGCACGACATCGTTCGTGATCGACGTGGGAGAGGCAGCCGGGGCGGTCTCTTCGGTAGTCCAGAGGATGTCGCCGGTGGCGGCATCGAGGGCGGTCACCATGCCACTCGCCGGACCATCGAAATTCGGCCAATTGGTGGCGGGAACGGCGATCACCCCGCTGGATACGGCGGCGGTGCCTTCCATGCCGCCCAGGAACCCGGCCGGAGAAATCTGCTGCTGCCAGACGACCGCTCCGGTATCCCGGTTCAGCGCCCAGTAGACTCCGCTCTTTTGACCGATGCCAACCAGGTCCAGCGTCCCGCCATCCTGATCGATCGAGAAGAGATTCGGCGAGGCGCTGAAGGCCACATCGTCGACTGGGGCGGTCGTTCCATCGTTGGGCGGCGCATCGAAGGCCCATCGCATCTCGCCGCTGGTGGCATCGAGCGCCACCACGCTGGTCGGATTGCCATACGGAGCCGGCGATTCGGTATAGGCGTTCTGCGTGCCCACAATCACCAGATTACGATCCGGGTCGATAGCAGGAACATCGAACACCCCGGCCCCATCGGCGCCTTCGGGCACCATGTAGGTTTGCCATGCGGTCTCCCCGGAGGCAGCATCGAGCGCGACCACGCTCCCCCGAAATCCGGCTTCTTTGGCAATCGACGCCACGCCCACGTAAAGGACGCCATTCCAGACCACCGGTGATGACCAGATACTGGCCGATTCCTGATCGTCGACGTTCGCGGTCCAGACCGGCTGACCGGAAGCAACGTCGACGGCATGCACGGTGGCGCCTGCATCGCCGACATAGACGATGCCGCTCTCGATCGCCGCGGAGCCAGTAATGCCGAGCGGGATGCCCAGGTTCGGTTCCGGCACGGCCGCGCCGGTGGCATAGATCCAGGGAACCTTACCGGTGCTCAGCTCGATGGCGTAGAGATTCCCATCGTACGACCCAACATAGGCGACCCCATCCGCAATCACCGGGGTGGCGCTGACGGGTCCACCCACCGGTAACGACCAGAATTGCTGCAATCCCGAGGCCGTGGCTGCCTCGAGGGTGCTCCCGATCGACCGGCTGCCGGAAATGTCTGAGCCATAGAACTGCCATTGCGCGGTCGGCAGCAACGGCGGCATCTGCGGGGTTGCCTCCTGGGCGGAAATCGATGGTAACCGCCTGGAGGTAAGACCAGCGGCCAGCGAAACAGCAGGAACGCCCGCCAGCAGGCGTCGTCGAGAAAGTGCCAAGGTGCGCACGATGATCTCCCTTCGAGGAATGCGAAGCGATTCGGGCGAAATCTCCCGATGGGAGGGAGTGCTGGGAAGCTCCGCGGTTTGCAGCAGCGCGGGCGGTCTCGAAGAGACAATGGGTGTCATCGTACGTCCGGCCAGACGCGCAAATCCCGCACGGACAACCCTTCATCCAAGGGTATCGCCAACGGCAGTCCGTGCGGGATTTCGGCCGGGGCGGGGATGCCCCGGCAGGTGGAGAGAGGAGAGAAAACGCCTACCAGAGCTGCCCGGCCGGCTCCTGAACGGTCACATTGACCCGGTTGAAGAAGTTGATCAACCCGATCGCCAGAATCAACGCCGCCATCTCCTTTTCCTCGAAGTGCAACCGCGCCCGGCTCCACAGCTCGTCCGAAACCGGCTCACCCCGGCTATCGGCCTGGCGCGTCGCCGCCTCGGTCATTTCCAGCGCCACCTTCTCCTTTTCCGAGAAGTACGGCGAATGCCGCCAAACCGCCACGGTATCGATGCGGTCGTCCGAGCATTCCATTTTTCGCAGCGCCGCGACATGCCCATACACACAGGCGGCGCACCCATTGATCTGGCTGGCGCGGAGCGACACCAGCTCGTGGAGCTCCTCCGAAAGTCCGCCATCGCGAATTGCGCCTGTCAGGTAGGGAATTGCCTTCAGCGACTGCGGCAGCAGCATCGCCGGGTTCTCCATCCGCTTGTCGGTCATCGTTTGCATGTGATGTTTCCTTTCATACGGGTACGCAGAGTCACGTTTGCCCGTTCCGATGGTTCATAGTGTTGACACGCCAGCACGGAGGAATGTGACCAATGGCCCAAACCGATACCCTCGCCCAGCAATTCGAGCTCGACCGTCCCTACCTGCGCGGGGTCGCCTATCGCATGCTCGGTTCATTCGATGACGCCGAAGACGCGGTGCAGGACGCCTGGCTGCGCGCTGCGGCTGCCGGCAACGACGGCATCGAAAATATGCGCGCCTGGCTGACCACCATCGTCAGCCGTGTCTGCCTGAATATGTTGCGCGCCCGCCGCATTCATAAGGAAGAATCGCTCGAGCTCCATATGCCCGACCCGATCCTCGGACCGCCCTCCGAAGATCCCGAAGCGCAGGCGGTGCTGACCGATTCGGTCAGCTTCGCGCTCTTCCTCGTGCTCGATACCCTCTCTCCGGACGAGCGCCTCGCCTTTATCCTGCACGATATGTTTGCGGTGCCCTTCGACGAAATCGCCACCATCCTCGACAAATCACCCGAGGCTGCGCGCAAGCTCGCCAGCCGCGCTCGCACCCGCGTCCGCTCCGGCGCTCCCCACTCCGACTCCCCCCGCTCCGAGCGCGCGGTGGTGGATGCGTTCCTGCATGCCGCCCAGTCCGGCGATATGCAGGGTTTGATGCGCGTGCTGCACCCCGATGTCATCCTGCGCAACGACGTCCGCTCCGATCACGCCATCGTCGTGCGGCAGGGCGCGGAATCGGTGGCGACCGGCGCCAAAGCCTTTTCCTCGGCGCGCAATATTTCGGGCTACCGCGCCACCGTCAACGGCGCCCCGGGCGCGATCGGGCTGCTCGACGGGACGATCGCTTCGGTCGCCGCGTTTACCGTGGTCGATGGCCGCATCACGGCC
>DASTFJ010000142.1:0-14949 GCA_035708745.1 Thermomicrobiales bacterium
AATTTCTCCGGAAAATTGGTTCCCGGGGAATTTCACCGCGAGCATTTCCACTGGTCCAAGTGCCATGTTCACTCCTTTTCCGGCATTGACGCTGCCGGGCGTCCTCGACGCGGCCGTCGCCAATCGATCGGCCGATGTTCCTTCATGGTTGATTGGGCCCGTTTTCGGCAAACACTCCAGACACTCAGCGAAGCGCTGAGGAAGAGCATCGCGGCCGCCAGCAGACTGCCGATACTAAACCAGCGTGGCATGAAACCGACTTTGCTGGAAATATTGGTCGTCGCCAGCACAAACATCGCCGCCCAGCTAATCGGTGTCACCCACGTCGTCCAGCATCATTGCCTGGATATCCTGTATTCGAAAGCTCAGTTGCCGGCGGCGACTCCAGAAGCGTCCGGCATTCGATCTGGTTCGCGCCCGGTGCAATCTGCGACGCGAGGACGCACCACGCAGCGAAAGCTGATGTGATTCGTACCCGTATCGACCGGATGATGCATGCGCGCGGCCGGCCGATAGCGCTGGCAATAGTTTTCCGCGCACGCGAACGAGCCGCCTTTCAGCACCTTGCGCGGAATCGCAGCGCCCGGCGCATTCGAATCGACGCTTTGCTCTCGGGTCGCTCCGCGCGGATCGACCTCCGCGCACGAGCAGCAGCTGCGCTGCACCTCGCCGTGCCCGGCATACCAATCGCTGGTCCACTCCCACGCATTGCCGATCATATCGAACAACCCGTAATCGTTCGGAGGAAACGACCCGACCGGAGCGGTCCGCTCGAAACCGTCCAATGCGAGATTCTGCCAGGGGAACTCCCCCTGCCAGTAGTTGGCAAGCATCTTGCCTTTTGGCGCGAGCTCATCACCCCAGGCGAAGGCCCAGTCGTCGTGACCGCCCCGCGCCGCAAACTCCCATTCCGCCTCGGTGGGTAACGCCTTACCGGCCCAGGCGGCATACGCCGAAACATCCTCCCAGGCCAGATGCGCGACCGGGTGCTTTTCACGACCCTGAATCGAGCTGCCCGGCCCCTCGGGATGCTTCCAGCTGGCGCCGGTGCACCAGGCCCACCATTGGTAGTGATCGTTCATGGCAACGCGGCCGGGCGGAGGCGTGAATACCACCGAGCCGGCTACCAGATTGGCGGGGTCGGCTCCGGGATAGTCCTCCAGCCTGGGAACCCGCTCGGCGACAGTGACGTGCCCGGTCGCCTGAACGAACTTGCGAAATTTGACATTGGTCACTTGATAGCGGTCGATCCAGAACCCATCGACACGCACCCGGTGGGCAGGCGCTTCTTCGGGATAGTGATCATCCGATCCCATGGTGAAGGCGCCCCCGGGAATCCAGATCATGTCCAGATCGGGGGCAGGCCCGGGTACGATGGACTGCTCCGAAAGTGACCTCGTTGCGTGCGACATTCGATCCGCCATTGATTTGGCGCCATCCTGAAAAGATGAGCGCCCCGTCTATCTGCACCGCGTTCGAGCGCGCTGCCCGAATCCTACCGGGAATCCTACGCCGATCCAATGGAACGATAGTCGTACTCCTACCCCGTGGCGCGTTTCGATGCTATCCGAGACTCGTGAGCGAGCGCCTACCGACCATAGACAGCCACGTAGCGCCAACTGTGCTTGTCGAACGTTTCGCCGAGCCAGCCGCCATACCGCTGATGGAGGCGGAGACCGGCGATGCGCGCCATCAGATCCATTTCGCTCGGCCAAACATAGCGGGTAACGATCGGCCCCAACCTGATGCCGCGCTCACTGATCGTGACATGGTTCTCATCGAGTGTTTGCTCGACGATATCGAAGCGGGCAACATCCAGCGTGACCGAATCGAGCTCGACCGCCTCCGCATCGACGTATTGCATGTCGCGCAGCGTGGTCAGATGCGTCGCCATTGCCGCCTCGATCACGAACACGCCATCGTCGGTGAGGTGTTGCGCGACATTCTCGAAGCACTGGACCTGCTTTCCCTGGGTCAGCAAGTTGTAAAAGGTGTTGAAGACGACGAAGATCAGTCGGTAGTTTCCTTCGACACCCACCTCGGCATAATCGCCCATGGTGACCGGGATCTGGTCGCCACCCGGCTTTTTGTGCAGCTGCTCGACCATCGCAGCGGAAAGCTCGATGCCGTGAACGTCCAGCCCGCGTTGCGCCAGCGGCAAGCCGATCCGCCCGGTGCCAATCGCGAGCTCCAGAACCGGACCGCCGCGCGCTTGCTGGTAGAGGAATTCGATCGTTTCCGCTTCGTCTCCGCGTAGATACTCGTCGTAGGTCGCGGCGGTTCGTTTGCCGAAGCTGGCGGCGGGATCGAAATTCCTCATGCAATCACTCCTCGGTATTCGTGCGTCGGTTCAGAATTACCATACACCCGATGAATGGCGGAGAGATAACGCAGCAGGATGCAATCGATCTGCTCGACCGCTTCGAGGCGGCCGGGCTCGAGGTCTATGTTGACGGGGGTTGGGGAGTCGATGCGCTGCTCGGCCGGCAAACCCGCCCGCATCTCGATCTCGATATCACCCTTCCCGCTGCAAGTGGAACCGACGTGCGTGAGCTGCTGACCGAAATGGAATTCGAGCAGATCCCCACGGACGACACCTGGGAGCACAACTGGGTCATGCAAGACCCGAGTCTCCGTCGGGTCGACATCCATACCTATGCGCTGGACGAGACAGGCCGCAACATCGGTGGAGTCGCCTACGAGGCTCGTCATCTGACCGGACAGGGCAGCATTGGCCATCGCGCGGTCCGCTGCGTTCCGGTCGATGCGATGATCGAGTTTCATCTCGGATACGAGCAGGATGAGGAGGACTTCGCGGATGTCCTCGCCCTCTGCGAAGCGTTCGACCGGCCGCTCCCGGCCGAGCTCGAGCGGTTTCTTCCGGTTTCGAAATCCAAGGGCGGTTAGCTTGCGGCGCCAGCGTTCACTGCATCCGCCAGCCGTTCAAGCACCTCGATGGCCCGATCGAGCACGGCCAGCTCATCGGCCGGCACTGTCGTCTCGATGGCCCGCGCCAGCACCGCTTCCCGCGATTCGATCAACGCATCGAGCAGCTGCTGACCCTCACGGCTGAGCGAGATGAGGGTCTTGCGGCCATCTTTCGCATCCGGCGCCGCCTCGATATAACCTTGCTCCTTCATCCCGGCCAGCTGCTGCGCGATCGCCTGAGGAGTGATGTGCTCCGCGGCCGCCAGCGCCGATGCAGTCGACGGGCTGGCCCGCTCGAGCTGGCGCAGAATCGCCACCTGGGTCAACGAGAGATCGGTCACCTGCCAGCGCACATCACGCAGCACGGTGCGCAATCGCCCGACCGCGGTTGCCAGCCGGAGCGCCTGATCGTTGCGAGTAGCGGTCTCGGCATTCGTCATGGATCAAGTGTACGGTTCGACAAGCAACTTGTGCAAGTTACTTGTTGATCTGGTACGCTTTCGGGCATGCGAAAACGAACGTTCATCCTCTACCAGCCAGGTATCTCGCGATGAGTTTGGCGGGGCGTGCTGGGCTGGGAATGCGCACCACCTTTCTCTCCCTGCGCAACCGGAATTTTCGCCTGTTCTTCATCGGTCATCTGATTTCGAACACCGGCAACTGGCTGACCAACGTGGCGCTCACGTTGCTGGTGCTCAGTCTGACCGACAATGGGCTCGCCGTCGGCGCGCTGGCAGCTTGCCAGTACGGTCCAGTCTTTTTCCTTTCCGCCTGGGCTGGCGCGATTGCGGACCGATCCGACAAGCGGCGTTTTCTGTTCGTCACCCAATCGCTCGAGATGCTTCAGTCGTTCGCGCTGGCAGTGCTCGCGTTCATGCCGCATCCGCCGTTGCCCGCGTTCTATATCCTGGCGATCATCGGCGGCATCTTGCTCTCCTTCGACAACCCCCTGCGCCGCTCGTTCGTACCCGAGATGGTGCGCCAGGAGGACATCCCCAATGCCGTTGTGCTGAACAGCATCGTCGTCAACACCTCGCGCATTTTCGGCCCAACCCTGGCCGGATTGTTGATCGTGACGGTCGGGTACGGCTGGTGCTTCGCCCTCGATTCGCTCTCCTATCTCGCGGTCATCATCTGTCTCTTCAAAATGCGGCCAGGCGAGCTGCGCCGGCGGCCACCCAAACCACGGGCCAAAGGCGAGATTCGCGAGGGGTTGCGCTATATGCGCTCGATCCCGATCCTCTGGATTCCCATGGTCATGCTCGGAGCCATCGGCATTCTTGCCTACAACTTCACCGTCACGTTGCCACTCTTTGTCACCGGCGCGCTGCAAAGCAACGACGCGATGTTTACGCTGCTCTACGCCACCTATAGTCTCGGCTCGGTGCTGGCGGCGCTGGTCGTCGCCAACCGTGGCCTCGTCTCGGTCCGAACGATCGTGATTGGCGCGGTCCTGCTCGGTATCTGCATGTTGACGCTGGGAAGCATCCCTTCGGCGATGGCAGCGTTCCCGGTCATGCTCTTGCTGGGCGGTTCGAGCATCTTATATATGACGTCGACCACAGCCAACGTCCAGGTCGTTGCACGGGCGGATATGCATGGGCGCATCCTCGCCCTGCAGAGCACGCTGATGATCGGTGGAACGCTTATCGGAGCGCCGATACTCGGTGGTCTGGCCGAAGTCGCCGGTACGCGGGTCCCTATTCTGCTCGGCGGAATCGTGTGCCTCTCCGCTGCGGTGTTCGGCGCCATCGCCCTCCGGGCTCGCGCGCCCGGGGAGATTCAGCGAACTCCGGTGACGACCTCGCATTCGACGTAAACTACCGGCGAATGGAGGGCATGCATGCCGCGCAATGGTTTCTACGATCTCAGTCGCCATCATCAATGGGCAACCGACGCCCTACTCGCATGCTGTCAGTCGCAGGACGACGCGACCGTGCTGGCGCTGGTGCCGGGTACCTACGGCAGCATCCTCGACACCCTACGCCATCTGGTCGACTCGGATGCGTCGTATATCCGCCGCGTTACTGGCGCCTGGCCCGACCATCCCTGGAAGGACGATCTCGAGGTCGATCTCGAAACACTGCGCGAACGATCCCGCATTCTCGGCGGCGTGCTGATCGAATTCCTCGACGGCGACTGGGATGTCGATGCCATCCATAAGGCATATGGCGACGGCGGAGACGTTTTCGAGGTGCCGGCAGGTGTGTTCGTGACCCAAATCTTCCATCATGCGAACGAGCACCGGGCCCATGTCTGCACCGCGCTCGGAGTCCTCGGCATCGAACCGCCAGATGTTTCGGCGTGGGGATATTCCATCGCGCTCGGGCGTTCGCGCCTGATCGTGGAGCCGTCAGCCGGGTAGCCGTCTGCCCTCCCGAATCGCCTCGTCATAGATTGCCATCGTAGCTCCGTCACGAAGCACGATCCGCACCAGCTCGAGCGAACCAGGCCGCGCCCGCCGCGAGCGCGCATAATCTGCCAGCGTGCGACCCACCACAACGGCGGCCCGATCGAGCGGATAACCGTAAATACCGGTCGAAATCGACGGAAACGCGATGCTCCGAAATCCGGAAGCCTCCGCCAGCTGGAGACTGCTGCGCCACGCCGACGCCAGCAACTCGGCTTCTCCGTGGTTTCCGCCATTCCAGCGCGGACCGACCGCGTGAATGATGCCCCGAATCGGGATGTCGAAGGCCGGGGTCAACCGCGCATCGCCTGTCGGGCACTCACTAAGCTCGGCGCAAAAGCAATCCAGCCCCGGACCGGCCTTGGCGAAGATAGCTCCGCACACCCCACCGCCCCGCAACAGCGCGCTGTTGGCTGCATTGACGATGGCATCGGTGCGCTCCTCGGTCAGATCGCCGATCGTCGTCTCGATCGTAAGTTCGTTCGTAGTCACCGCCATCCTCCACTGATCATGCCGTCCAGCCCATAAGGATGCACCGGGATCGGTCGGTTTCCGGCAGAATATGATCGGTGCCGGCCGGTTTCGGAAATGAAATATTCGAAGTCATGTGGAGACAATACGAAGTTCGCCCCCGCTGCAGTCTCGACCGGTATGGCCGGCGAGCATCGCTGCGCCATTTCCGCACCGCGGGGCCGCTCCCTGCCAAAGCATTTGCAACAGTGGCCGAGGATGGCACCTTCGAGCTGATCCAGTTTCCTCCCTCGGGCGGCGGCGAATTCCAACCGCGGCGCAAGCCCCGGCCCATCTGGCGACTGGAACAGCGGGGCGGCATCGCTCGCTTTCTTCTCCTCGTACTCGTCGCATTCCACCTGCCCGCTCCCTGATTCGGATACACGAACCGATCTGATCCCGGGATTTTCCGGTTTCGCTTCGATTCCGTCGTTTTCTGAATCTGAGGAGCATCTCTTGGCTATTGCCATTCCATCGCCGGGCATTCCGGTGATCGTTCGCCTCCTACGGGAGGAGTTCAGCGGCTACAACCAGATTGCCGCGCGCCGGGACCTCATCGCCGGTCTCACCGTCGCCGCGGTTGCGCTGCCACTGGCCCTCGCTTTTGGCGTCGCCAGCGGATCGACACCCGCGGCTGGTTTGGTCACCGCCATCGTCGGCGGTTTTCTGATCGGATTGCTCGGCGGCGCGCCATATCAGATCAGCGGTCCGACCGGCGCCATGTCCGCCGTGCTGATCACCATCGCGAACCAGCAAGGCTTGCGCGGCCTCTGGATCGCCGGAGTGATGGCGGGGATGCTGATTCTCGCCATCGGCATCTTCCGCCTGGGCCGCATCGTCAATCTGATTCCCGCCCCGGTGATTACCGGTTTTACCAGCGGGATCGCGCTTGTCATCTTCATCGGGCAAATCGACAACTTTCTCGGAGTAGAAACGCCGAGCGAAGAACGTTCGATCATGAAGGTAGCCGGCTATTTCCGCCATCCGCTCCCACCGGTCGACTGGAAGGCTGTCGCGTGCGGTTCGATCGTCATCGCCACGATGCTCGTCTTGCCGCGCATACGACCGGTGCGCGGCATCCCAGCAGCACTGGTTGGAATCTCCATCGCGACGCTGATCGCCTGGGGATTGCATTGGGATGCTGCAACCATCGGCACGATCCCCCGCAGCATCGTGCTGGAAGACCGGCTGATCCCGAATCGCAGCGACCTCAGCATGATGCCGGAACTGGTCGTACCCGCACTCGCAATCGGCATGCTTGGCTCCATCGAGAGTCTGCTCTGCGGGATCGTCGGTGGCCGCATGACCGGCCGCAAGCTGGCCGTCAACCAAGAGCTGATCGCCCAGGGAATCGGCAATATCGCCCTCCCCTTTTTCGGCGGGGTTCCCGCCACTGCCGCCATCGCCCGCACCAGCGTCGGCGTCAAGGCCGGCGGCGTCACCCGGATGGTCAGCCTGGTACATTCGGTCACCCTACTGATCGGCGCGCTCTTTTTCGGCATGTTGCTCGGCCACATCCCTATGGCAGCGCTGGCCGGGGTGCTCTTCGTCACCGCCTGGCGCATGAACGAATGGCATTCGATCCACTATTACTGGAATCATCGCCTCCCCGGCGCAATCGCGGCCTTTTTGGTCACGATGGTCGCCACCGTGGCACTCGACCTGACCCAGGCGATCGTGGTCGGACTCGGACTCAGTTTGGTGCTGTTCCTGCGCCAGGCAGCTCGGCTGGAGATCGACGTCGCGCCGGTTCGCTGGGAGGATGCCGGCATCGTCTCCCAAAACCTGCCCGAAGCCACGGTGGTCTACATCACCGGACCGCTCTTCTTCGGGTCGGTCAATCAACTGGTCGAGCGGCTCGAGCAGATGACGTTCAGCAAGACGCTGATCCTTTCGATGCGGGGAGTCCCCATGACGGATGTCTCCAGCGTGCAGGCGATCGAACATATCTGGCGGGAGCATGCGAAGGTCGGGGGGACCATCTACCTGACCGGATTGCAACCCGCGGTCCGCAACGTGCTGGAAAGTGCTGGGCTGATGGCAGAAATCGGCGAACAGCACATCTTCTGGAGTGCCGACCAGGCGATCGACCGCATCGCGCAGCTGAGTCGTCATGCCGAAAGCGAAACCTCGCCGCAGGAGCCGCCCGGCGAAAGCCTCGATGAATTTCCCCTGGGAATCTCGATCGCGTGACCGCCCATAAAATGTTGGAATCGTATACCCGCTGAGCGGAAGCTGAGATGAAACTGAGTTCCTTTCCGTCAGCGAACATGCATGGTATAAAGCGTGAACGCGCATGCATCATGAGTGGTGCACGATCCTCAGATCGTGCTTGCTCGTTGCGACGCCCGCTCTGCAACGCCACCAGGGGTCCCTATGACCGGAGCACCCTCCGACGCCCGTCGATACGCTCGCGAACACCGCGATGACTTTGTCGAGGAGCTCCTGGAGTTTCTGCGCATTCCCAGTCTTTCCGGCAGCCCGGACAAGGCCGCGGACGTGGTAAGGGCGGCCGAATGGCTGGCGGCGAATATGCGCGACTCAGGTCTCGACAATGTCGCGGTCATGCCGACCGCCGGTCATCCCGTCGTCTATGGGGACTGGCTCGGCGCTGGGGCGGATAAACCGACTGTATTGGTTTATGGCCATTACGATGTCGTGCCGGCCTCGAAATCCGACGGTTGGAACACCGAGCCCTTCGAGCCTGTCATCCGGGACGGCAAGATCTGGGCGCGCGGCGCTACCGACGACAAGGGCCAGCTGTTCACGCACATCAAGGCCGTCGAGTCCTATCTGAAATCTGGCAGAACTCCGCCGGTCAACGTGAAGTTCCTGATGGAAGGCGAGGAAGAAGTCTCCTCGCCCAACTTGCGCCCCTTCATCGAATCGCACCAGGAATTGCTGGCCGCCGATGTCTGTGTCATCAGTGACTCCTCCATGCGCACGATCGCCGAACCCGCCATTACCTACAGCCTGCGCGGCATGACTTATATCGAGCTAACTGTCACCGGACCGAAAGACGATCTGCATAGCGGGTTCTACGGCGGCGCGGTGCACAATCCAGCTCTGGCGCTGGCCCAGCTCCTGGCAAAGATGTTCGACGAGAACAACAGAATCGCGGTTCCGGGGTTTTACGACGATGTCGTGCCGATCTCCGACCGCGAGCGAGAGGAAATCGCCAAATCCGAAATGAGCGAGCAGGAGATCATCGACGCCACCGGCGTTCCGCAGGTGTGGGGTGAGGATGATTTCACGATCCGTGAACGGGTGAGCGCGCGCCCCACCCTCGAGATCAATGGCATCACCAGCGGGTGGGGCGGTCCAGGTCCCAAAACCATCATCCCGGCAAATGCCAGGGCCAAGCTCAGCAGCCGGCTGGTGGCCAATCAGGATCCACACACGATCTACGACCTGCTCAAGGACTTTTTCGAATCGAATGCCCCGCCCACGGTCGCGGTGACGGTCGATCTCTTGACAACCGGCGAGCCGGCCCTCATTTCCTTCGATCTGCCGGAGATGCAGGCCGCCAAACGGGCCTATGAGATCGGCTGGGGCGCCACGCCCGTGTTCGTTCGTGGTGGCGGATCCATTCCCATCGTGGCCGATATTCTGCATCTGCTCGACATGCCGGTCGTCATGATGGGCTTCGGTCTCGATACCGACGGCCTGCACGGAACCAACGAGCATTTCAGTATCGAGATGTTCCAACGCGGCATCGAGACGTCTATCGTCTATCTGGACGGGATTGCGAAACTTCGCGAGATATCGAACTAGCTCGCGATTCGGTTCTCATCGAGCCGTAAGCCGCATGACCGCTTTTCCTCCGCCGCTTTGGCGCACTATGGTGACGAAACGAATAGTATCGAACCCGGGGAGGATGAACGCGAGATGCACGACCGATATCTCACGGATCTGGAAGAGCGGTTCATTCGCTATGTCCAGGTCGATACCCAGGCGGACGAATCGTCGCCAACCTTACCCAGTACGGCGATCCAGCTCGATCTGCAACGCATGCTGGTCGATGAGCTCAGGGCGCTCGGCGCGAACGATGCGCGCCTCACCGATTACGGCGCGGTCATTGCGACGATCCCCACTACGGTCGATTTGGACATCCCAACCATCGCCTTCCTGGCCCATGTCGACACCTCACCGGGCTTTCCGGCCAGCGGCGTCAGACCGATCGTGCACCGCAACTATCGAGGCGGCGATCTTGTCCTCTCGGACAGCGTCAGAATTCTGGCCGAGGAAACACCCTATCTCTCCGAAAAGATCGGGGAGGATGTGGTCACCGCCAGCGGGGACACGCTTCTCGGCGCCGACGACAAGGCCGGGGTCGCCATCGTCATGTCGATGGCGAAACATCTGCTCGAAGACCACTCGATTCCTCACGGAACGATCAAGGTCTGCTTCACCCCGGACGAGGAAATCGGTCGCGGTGTTCACCCCGATCTGCCCAGGGATTTGCAGGCAGACATCGGCTACACCCTCGACGGGTCCGATCTGGGCGAGATCGTCTACGAGACGTTTTCGGCAGACAAGGGTACGGTCCAGATCGAGGGGGTGTCCATCCATCCCGGGCAGGCCAAGGACGTGATGGTCAACGCACTCCATCTGGCCGCCAAGATCATCGACACCTTGCCCCAGGTGACCCGCACACCGGAAACCACCGACGGCCGCCAGGGATTCATCCACATTTATCACATGACCGGCGGTTCTGCGTCCGTGACGCTGGAATTCATCCTGCGCGATTTCGATGACAAAAAACTCGCCGAACATGGCCGAATTCTTGCCAGCGTTTGCGAGACGATCCAGCTCACCGAGCCGCGATCGAAAATCACCTGCACGATCTCACCGCAGTACCGCAACATGCGCAACTGGCTACAGCACGACATGCGCCCGGTCGATCTCGCACGCTCGGCATGCGAGCAGCTGGGCATCGAGGTCATCTCGCCGCCGACTCGCGGTGGCACCGACGGATCCCGGCTGACCGAGCTGGGCGTGCCAACCCCAAACATCTTTACCGGAATGCAGAACTACCACGGCCCGCTCGAGTATGTCAGCCTGCAGGACATGGAAAAAGCCACCGAGGTCATCGTGCTCCTGGCACAGCTTTGGGCGCGACAAGACTAGAACGCCCATTCAGCAACAGTTCATTTGATTCGGAATCGTCGAGATCTTGATCGAGGAGTGGAGGGGAATCAGATGGCAGATCAGGCAATGGCGCCACCCGAGAAGCGCGGGCTCGTCAACAGGATGCTCGACACCGTCGAAAAAATCGGCAACAAGGTGCCGACCCCGGTCATGATGTTCCTGTACCTGATCATCGGCATCATCATCCTGTCAGCTGTCCTCGATTGGGCCGGCGTGCAGGTCACGGAAGACATCATCGTTGCCCAACCCGACCTGGTCGAACAAACCGGTTTACAGGGTGGAACCAGCGGCCCGATGCTCGTTCCCGTCGAGTTCGACGACGTGTCTGGATATCTCCCGGCCGATCCGGAATATCAGGACGACTATTCGGTCGAAACGGTCACCGTTCCCATCCGCAGTCTGCTCACGGTCGAGGGAATCCGATTCATCTTCACCTCGTTCGTGAGCAACTTCGCCGGATTTAGCGTGGTCGCGGTGATCTTTGTTTCCATGATCGGCATCGGCATCGCCGAGCACGCCGGACTCATGGATGCGCTGATTCGCAAGCTGGTCGGAGTTGCCCCCGGCGGCATCCTGACCTTCGTCATCATCCTGGTCGGCGGTCTCTCAAGCGTCGCCACCGATGCCGGCTATCTGATTCTCATCCCCCTGGCCGCGGCGGCGTTTCTCAGCGTCAACCGGCATCCGCTGCTCGGGTTGGCCGCGGCCTACGCCGGGGTAAGCGCCGCGTTCTCCGTCAACATCCTGATCGCCCCGCTCGACGCCCTCCTGACCGAGATGACCAATGAGGCCATCGCGATCGCCGATCCATCCCAGTCCATCACGATCACGGCCAACTGGTACTTCTCGGTCGCTTCGACGATTTTGATGGCGTTGATCATGACCGTGATTGCCGAGAAGGTCACCGCCAAACAACTCGGCGACTACGACCGCGCCGAGATGGCGCCAACCGACGCCGAGGGCGACGCCGACCCAGCCATCGCCGAAAAGCCACCCCTCGATCCCGCGGCCGAATCGCGCGGGATGCGCTGGGCCCTTTTCGCGCTTATCGGCGGCATCATCGTCATCGCCTTGATGACGGCCCCCAACGGCGCGCCCCTCCGCGATCCCATCAACGGCGACATCATTGGCAATACACCCTTCATGGACAGCCTGATTTTCATCATTACGCTTCTCTTCCTCGCGATGGGGCTCGGGTTCGGCTACGGCGCCGGGACCTTCAAATCGAGTGACGACGCCATTGCCGGCGTCACGAAGGCCTTTGCCGGTCTGGCCGGGTTGATTTTCATGCTGCTGATGATCAGCCAGTTCATTGCGCTCTTCAATTGGTCGGGGATGCCGAACGTCATCGCCGGGAAACTTGCACAGTGGCTCGAAACCGCCGGATTCAGCGAGATTCCGCTGTTGATCGGCTTCATCTTGGTCATCTGTCTGCTCGACATCATCATGCCGGGCTCCCTGCCCAAATGGGCCATCTTTGCGCCGATCTTCGTGCCCCTCTTCATGCAGCTGGGCGTGGCGCCGCAAACGGTGCTGGCCGCCTATCGCATTGGCGACTCGCCGATGAACGTCATCACTCCGTTGATGGTCTATCTCCCATTCATTCTGTTGATCGCCCAGAAGTACGTGAAGAATCCGGGCATCGGCACGATCATCTCACTCATGATCCCGTACACGCTGGTTTTGCTGATCGCCTGGGTCATTTTCTTCGTCGTCTGGTATGTGATCGGCATCCCGCTCGGCCCGGGATACTCGGTCGGCACCTAGCAACAACTGACACTGGCGCTCCGGTATGCCCGGAGCGCCAGTGCAACGCGTCGTCCTGAGAACAGTCGAAGGGCCTCCTCACCGCGGCGAGTGCCACAAGCCACCTCGGTAACACGGGGAGGATCAACTCGCCGTCGGAACGAATGCTATTCCCCGGCGTAAGCTCGCTCGAGCGCCGCGATATCGAACTTCTTCATCTGCATGAACGCCTGCACCACCCGCCCAACGCCCGCGGGATCGTCACCGCTCATCAGCTCTTGCAATCGTTCCGGCACGATTTGCCACGAAAGCCCGAATTTGTCTTTTAGCCAACCGCACTGGCTTTCCTCGCCGCCGTCCGCAGTCAAGGCATTCCAGTAGTAATCGATTTCGTCCTGGTCCTTGCACGCCACTGAAAATGAAAATGCTTCGGTGAGCTTGAAATGCGGCCCACCGTTCAGGATCAATACCCGCTGGCCGTCGAGCTCGAATTCCCCAACCATCATTCCACCGGGTGGCACCGGTCCGCCCTCGCCCCAGGCGCTTCGATCGCGCACCTTCGAGCCCGGAAAGAGCGAAACATAGAAGTTCATCGCCTCTTCACCATTGTTGTCGAACCAGAGAAACGGTGTGACCTTGTGCATCGAGTGGCACCTCCTTCGATGACTGGTCGTTCGAGAACGCATCGAATCGACACTGGGCCCGATAATTGTTTCATCGAACGAGCACAGACAAGGAGCACCCCATGGCTGATTTCGAAAAGCGCAACCAGGATCAAATCCCCCTCGGCATCGAAGTCATCGGCTTCGACGGCACGCCACTCGGCTATGTCCGAGAAGCACACGAGCATTTTCTACTGGTCGGCACCGACTCGACCCACGAGGACCTCGAGGTTCCCGTTCAATCGGTGATCGGCATCGCCGACGGAAAGCTGCGCGTGCACGTCACCCGCGGCTCCTCGAGCCCGGTCGACGACGAAGAATCCGCCCACCGGCTGGACGAGATATAGACAGTCTCCGAGGAAGGGAAGCGGACAAATCGGGCAAATCTGCGTAAACCTTGGCGAAAATTCTAGGCAAAGCGAGCGCAAAAAAACGCCCAGGCGGAACCACGCACGTCACCTCGGCGTGGCGCCGTAGGGGATGTCCGTCTCCTTTTTCGCGAAGTTGTTCGATAGCACTGGTTCCTGGCTGTGGCTTATGGGGAACAGACGAAGGGACCGGGAGCCCCGATCCCTTCATCATCGGGAGCATCGTTCAGTCGATTGGTTTCAGATTCGCGACGATCTCGACCCGGTGCGGTTCGAGGAACGGGGGCAGCACTACCTTCTCTCCAAGGGTCGCCATGTCCTCGTCGACCCCGAACCCGGGACCGTCGGTGGCAATCTCGAAGAGCACCCCGTTCGGCTCCCGAAAATAGAGACTCCGGAACCAATACCGATCGACCTTGCCGCTGTTCGGTACGCGCTTCTCGACCAAGCGGTCCGCCCAGGCGTCGTAATCCGCATCGGCGGAGCGGAATGCAACGTGGTGTACACCACCCGCTCCCTGGCTTGCCGGCGGTAGCCCCGGCTGAACCGCAACATGCAGCTCCGCTCCGGCGCCTCCCGATCCCATGTCATACACATGGACCGTGTCCGAGGGATTTTCCGGAAACGGATAGGTGCGCACGGGACGCAACCCCATCACCTGCTGCAAGATCAGATCGGTCGCAGAAAGATCCGGGACGCTGATCGCTATCGGTCCGAGCCCTCGAATCTGGTGTTGGGCGGGTACCGGGCTGCGATCCCAGGGATGCGCTTCTCCAGCGCCGCCGTCATCGATGAGGGCGAGCCGCTGACTCTCGGAATCTTCGAAATCGAGCGTCAGGCGTCCGTCGCGCACCGTCGGCGTCCCGTGCTCGACGCCGAGCTGGTCGAAGCGCTCGGTCCAGTAGTCGAGCCCATTCGATCCGTCGACCCGAAGATTCGTGCGAACGATCGAGCGGCCGCCGCGCCGCTCGCGCGGCACCGGCCAGTCGAAAAAGGTCATGTCGGTGCCCGGGCTTCCAAGGGCATCGGCATAGAAGAGATGGTAGGCGGATACATCGTCCTGATTGACACTGCGCTTCACCAACCGCATCCCGAGTGTTTCCGTAAAGAACCGCTTGTTCTCGCGAATCTGCGCGGAGATCGCGGTGAGGTGGTGTATTCCCAGAAGCTCCAT